>DATMAN010000083.1 GCA_035560005.1 Burkholderiales bacterium
AAGAAAGCGCTCGCGGCGCGTGGTCTTTCCCTTCGCACTCCAGGCCGCCGAGGCAAAAGTCATCTGTTTCATCTTCTTCCTCCCGTGAATCGCACCAAGATGCTCTCACCTCAGACACGATTCACGGGGACTTGTTCAGAGATTCCCTACGGCACGCCCGGCGTCGGCACGGTGCACCACTTGGCGAGGGAGTTCTTCCAGGGGCCGGCGAAGATCGAGCTGCTCCACGTGCCGCACTTGAACACGGGCGCGGCCGTCACTAGCCTCCTCTCGCACACGGTCAATGCCATGTTCGTGCCCATCCCGCTCGCGCGGCCGCAACTGCGCAACCCGCGGCTGACCGTGCTGGCCGTCGGCAGCGCACAGCGATCGTCGAGTGTGCCCGAGATCCCGACGCACGCCGAGTAAGGGCTGCCCGGCGCGGAGGTGGATATCTGGTACGCCATGCTCGCCCCGGCCGGATTGCCCGACGCGTTGCAGGCCAGCCTGAACGGCACGGTAGCGGAGATCCTCGGCGAGCCGGAGACGCGCGCCGGCCTGGAAAAGCAGGGCCTCGAGGTCCAGCCCTCGACCCCGGCCGAGCTACTGCGTCTCATGGAGCGCGAATCCGCCAAGTGGCGGGAAGTGGTCAAGCGCGCTAGCATCAAGGCCAGCGGCACGAAGTGATGCGAACCAACCAACGACCGAGCCTCATGCCATGATGACACCCGAGATGATCGAATGCCTGGTCCGCGTAGGGCCCGGCACTCCCATGGGCAATTTGATGCGGCGCTACTGGGTTCCGGCGCTGCTCTCGCGCGAGATCCCCGAGCCCGACTGCCCGCCGGTGCGCGTCAAGCTGCTTGGCGAGCGGCTGCTCGCCTTCCGCGACAGCGAGGGACGCCCCGGCCTAGTGGACGAGTTCTGCGCGCATCGCCGCGCGTCGCTCTTCCTCGGACGCAACGAGGAAGGCGGCATCCGCTGCTCCTACCACGGCTGGAAGTACGACATCCACGGCAACTGCGTCGAGCTGCCCTCGGCGCCGCAGATCGCGTGCAAGGTGAAGCTCAAGGCCTACCCCTGCATTGAGCGCGGCGACATCGTCTGGGCCTACATGGGACCGCCGGGGAAGCGCCCGGAGCCGCCCGAGCTCGAATGGGCCCTGGTGCCGCCCGAGCAGCGCTATGTCTCCAAGCGGATCCAGGAGTGCGGCTGGCTGCAGTCCATGGAAGGCGGCATCGACACGACGCACGCTTCCTGGGTGCACCGCTATGAACTCGACACCGACCCGATGCACAAGCACGCGCCGGCAAACAAGTACATCAAGGCCGACCGCAACGCGGTGTTCGACATCGTCGAGGCCGAGCACGGGCTCACCATCTTCGGGCGCCGCAACGGCGAGGACGACTCCTATTACTACCGCATCACGCAGTGGATCTTCCCCTGGTTCACGCTGATCCCGCCCTTCGGGCCGCACGCGCTCGGCGGGCACATGTGGATTCCCAGGGACGACGAGAGCTGCTGGACCTGGAACATCAACTTCTTCCCCGACAAGCCGCTGCCGCCGGAAGAGCTCGAGGCGATGAAGCGCGGCGAAGGCATCCACGCGAAGCTCATCCCGGGCACCTTCCGGCCGGTCGCGAACAGGAACAACGACTGGCTAATCGACCGGCAGGCGCAGCGCGAGGGGCGGTTGTACAGCGGCGTGCAGGGCTTCGGCATGCAGGACTCGTCGCTGCAGGAGAGCATGGGCCCGATCCAGGATTACGAGAAGGAGTTCCTGGTGCCGACCGACAAGGCGATCGTCATGACGCGGCGCGCGCTCTACCGCGCTGCGCGCGATCTGGAAAAGGGCGTCGAGCCGCCGGCGCTCAGCGCGAAGAGCCAGCGAGTGCGCGCGGCCTCGATACTGCTAAACCGCAAGGAGAAGGCCACCGAGTGGGCGAAAGCGGCGCTGCAGGACAGCCTGTCGAAGCCCGTGTACACGGTTTGATCGAGCACGTAAGGAGACGCAGATGAGATTCAAAGCGCAATTGCTGCTGTCGACGGTCCTCGTGCTCGCGCTTGCCGCGCCGGCGGCCGCGCAGGAATGGAAACCCTCGGGGACGGTACGTCTGATCGTCCCCGTCCAGGGGGGCACGGTGGACCTGCTCGCGCGCCTGGTCGCGCCCCGGCTGCAGAAGGAATTCGGGCAGCCGGTGATCGTGGAGAACAAGCCGGGCGCGGGCGGCAACATCGGCACCGACCTCGTGGCGAAGGCGCAGCCCGACGGGCAGACCATCCTCGTCGGCTACACCGCCCCGATCACCGTCAACGTCACGCTGTTCGACCACCTTCCCTACGATCCGCAGAAGGACCTGGCGCCGATCACGCTCGCCGTCACCACGCCGCAGTTCCTGACCATCCATCCGTCCCTGCCGGTCAACACGGTGGCGGAGTTCGTGGAATACGCGAAGGCCCGGCCGGGCAAGCTGAGCTACGGCTCCATCTCGATCGGCAGCGCCTCGCACCTGACGATGGAGATGTTCAAGAGCGCCGCTGGGCTGGACATCGTGAACATCCCCTTCAAGGGCGCCGCGCCAACGGTGACCGCCCTGCTGGCGGGCAACGTGCAGGCGGCGTTCTTCGTTCCCGGCAACGTGCTGCCTCACCTCAAGGACGGGAGGCTGAAAGTGCTGGCGGTGAGCGGGAGAACGCGCTTTCCCGCGACGCCCGAGGTGCCGACGCTCATTGAGTCCGGCTACAAGGACTTCGAGGCCATCGCCTGGATCGGCTTCCTCGCGCCGGGCGGCACGCCGCGCAACATCATCGATCGCTACAACCGGATCCTCGCCGACGAGCTGAAGCAGCCGGACGTGCGCCAGCGCCTGACCAGCATCCAGTTCGAGGTCGTGGCGAGCACGCCCGAGGCCTTCGCCGAGTACATCCGCTGGGAAACGCCGCGCTGGGCTGCGGTGATCCGCAAGACCGGCGCCAAAGCAAACTGAGGGTGATATGTCCGCGAACCCGAAACCGACTCCACCAAACCTTCCCCATCCTTCGGTCTTCCTCGACGCCAAGCGCCTCGAGCTGATCAAGGGCTACCGCGTGCATGAGCAGCGAACGCCGGCCAAGCCGGTGCGCGTGGTGACGCCTTCGCAGACCATTGGGCCATTCTTCAATTTGGGCCTGATTCGGGAGGGGGATGACGATCTGGCGTGCAAGGTCCCGGGCGGCGCGCGAGCGCAGGGGACACCGATCGTCGTGACCGGCCGAGTAACGGACGAGGAGGGCAGGCCGGTGCGAAAGGCCTTGATTGAGGTCTGGCAGGCGAACCGCTGGGGCAAGTATGACCACCCCGACGACAGGACCGACGCGCCGCTTGACCCGAACTTCAAGGGTTGGGGACGCATGCTTACGGACGCGGAAGGTCGTTACCGGTTTCGCTCGATCAAGCCGGGCGCCTATCCGAACCCCGGCTACGACAACTGGCTCCGGCCGCCGCACATCCACTACTCGATCTTCGCCGCCGGGGTGATGCAGCGCCTGATCACACAGCTCTACTTCCCCGGCGAAGAGCTGAACGACATCGATCCGATCCTGAACGGCATCGAGAACCTCGACGAGCGCGCCGCCCTGATCGCGCGGCGCGCTGGCGACGAGCCCGACGGCGCGCAGCACTACGTCTTCGACATCGTCCTGCGCGGGCCGTCGGAGACGCCCTTCTTCGTCGACATGTAGCGCGATGGACCCGCGCGCCTGCCTCGGGCCGCGGCCGCCCGCCTCGCCGCGCCGCAAGCCGCCGCCCGGCGCCTGGGACACGCATTTCCACGTGCTCGGGCCGCAGGCGCGCTTCCCGTATTCTCCGACCCGCAAATACACCCCGCCCGATGCTCCGCTGGAAGCGTGCCTGCGCTTGCACAGGACGCTTGGCATCGACTACGGTCTCGTGGTTCACGCCAATACGCACGGCTTCGACAACCGCGTCGACCTCGACGCGGTGGCGCGCGCGCAGGGCCGCTACTTCGCCGTGGTGCGGCTCGACGGGCGCTGCACCGCCGAGCGCGCGGCCGAGCTGCACGCGGCGGGCGCGCGCGGCGTGCGCTTCGCCTTCAATCCCGAGCACGGCGGCAGCCTGGACAAGGCGGTGTTCGAGCGCGTGCTCGAGGCGGTGGCGCCGCTCGGCTGGTTCGTCGAGCTGCACTTCGAGGCCGACGCGTTGCCCGGGCTCGAGAGCTGGCTGAAGGCGATTCCCGCCGTGGTGGTGATCGACCACATCGGCCGCGTCGACGCCGGCCGCGGCGTCGACCAGGAGCCTTTCCGCATCCTGCGCGCCCTGATTAGGCGCCAGAATTTCTGGGTCAAGCTGAGCGGCATCGACCGCATCTCGCGCCGGCCCTTCCCTTACGACGACGTCGCGCCCTTTGCCGCCGCGCTGGTGGAGATCGCCGCGGACCGCCTGATCTGGGGCAGCGACTGGCCGCACACCGGCGTGTTCGACCCGGCGCGCATGCCCGACGACGCGTCGCTGCTCGACGCGCTGGCCGGCCTCGTTCCCGACGACGAGATCCGCCGGCGCATCCTCGTCGACAACCCGCGCCGCCTGCTCCGCCTCACCTAGGGAAGCTCTGCACAAGTGACCGAGACGATCCGTTCCGTCGCGATCATGCGCAGAAACCGGGTTGGAAAGTGCCTTCGCACTTCGGATTGGGCCTTCGCGGCACCGTTTCGGTGCCCCGAAGGCAGCCTTTTGTCTTC
>DATMAN010000084.1 GCA_035560005.1 Burkholderiales bacterium
GCAGAGGCTGGAAGAGGCGCGCAAGGAGCTGGCCGAGCAGGAAGCGGTCAGGATGGGCGACGAACGCAACTATCAGCGCTATCTCGACCGCGTGCAGCCCTATCGCGAGCGGGTCGAGAACCATCAGCGCAACGTCGAAGCCCTGCAGCAGGAGTTGCGCAACCTGAGATAGGCGCGCGCGCCGCGGGGTGCGTATCGGGGGCGCGCGCGTGAAACCCCTGTCTTTCCCGGGCGTGGACGCCCTGTCCACCGCCGTGGTGCTGCTGGACGAAGAACACCGCGTGCGCTACCTCAACCCGGCAGCCGAAAACCTGTTCGCGATCAGCGCGAAGAACCTGGTAGGCACGACGCTGCACCGCGTGTTCAGCGATCCGGAGCCGGTATCCGCCGCGGTCCATTACGCCGCCGAGCGCAATTGCAGCTACACGCAGCACGAGGTCGCCGTGTCGGTGAACTCCAGCACACGACTGGAGCTTTCGTGCACGGTCACGCCGGTCGAGATCGAGGGCCTGTCCGGCTACCTGATCGAGTTCAGCGCGCTGAATCAGCAGCTCAGGATCGCCCGGGAAGAACGCCTGCTCGATCAGAGCGCTCGCAACCGCGAGCTGATCCGCAACCTGGCGCACGAGATCAAGAACCCGTTGGGCGCGCTGCGCGGCGCGGCACAGCTCCTCGACCGCGAACTGGACCGAATCGAGCTGCACGAGTACACCCAGGTCATCATGAAAGAGGCCGACCGGCTGCAGGCGCTGATGGACCGCCTGCTCGCGCCGCACCGCCTGCCGCAGATCGTGCAGTTCAACATCCACGAGGCGCTGGAACGGGTACGCAGCCTGTTGCTCGCCGAATTTCCCGACGGAATCGCGATCCGGCGCGACTACGACGTCAGCCTGCCACGCCTGAGCGCAGACCGCGAGCAGATCATCCAGGCACTGCTCAACATCGCGCGCAACGCCGCGCAGGCGATGCAGGGCCGAGGCGAAATCGTCTTGCGCACCCGTGTGGCACGCCGGGTCACGCTCGCCAGACGGCTCTACCGGCTGGCCATCGTCGTGCAGATCGCGGACAACGGTCCCGGCGTGCCGGAGGAGCTCAAGGACAAGATCTTCTTCCCGCTCGTTTCCGGCAGGGAAGGGGGCAGCGGCCTGGGGCTGACGCTGGCGCAGACGTTCATCAGCCAGCATCACGGAACCATCGAAGTCGACAGCCGGCCGGGCTGCACCTGCTTCACGGTGCTGCTGCCGGTCCAGGAGCAAGGATGAAGGATTGCCTATGAAGCCCGTCTGGATCATCGACGACGACCGCTCGATTCGCTGGGTGTTCGAGAAGGCACTCACGCGCGAGGGCATCCCGTTCAAGCTGTTCTCGTCCGCCCAGGAATCGCTGGCCTCCCTGGAATCTTCGGCGCCGCAAGTGGTGGTGAGCGACATCCGCATGCCGGGCGCATCGGGCCTCGACCTGCTGCAGAAGATCAAGGAGCGCTACCCCAGTGTGCCGGTCATCATCATGACCGCCTATTCCGACCTGGAAAGCGCGGTGGCGGCGTTCCAGGGTGGCGCCTTCGAGTATCTGCCCAAGCCCTTCGACGTGGACCATGCAATCGACCTGATCCGCCGCGCCACCGACGAGAGCCTTCGACAGGACGAAGCCGCCGAGCTGCCCCAGGAGTCTCCCGAGATTCTCGGCCAGGCGACGGCCATGCAGGAGGTGTTCCGCGCGATCGGACGGCTGACCCAGTCTCAGGCCACGGTCCTGATCACCGGCGAATCCGGAACCGGCAAGGAACTCGTGGCGCGCGCGCTGCACCGTCACAGCCCGCGCGCGGTCAGGCCGTTCATCGCCATCAATACGGCGGCGATCCCCAAGGACCTGCTCGAGTCGGAGCTGTTCGGCCACGAGCGCGGCGCGTTCACCGGCGCGCAGACCATGCGCCGCGGCCGCTTCGAGCAGGCCGAGGGCGGCACATTGTTTCTCGACGAGATCGGTGACATGCCCGCCGACCTGCAGACGCGCTTGCTACGCGTGCTGTCCGACGGGCATTTCTACCGCGTCGGCGGACACCAGCCGATCAAGGCCAACGTGCGCATCATCACTGCCACCCACCAGGACCTGGAGGCGAGGGTCAAGCAGGGACTGTTTCGAGAGGACCTGTTCCATCGCCTGAACGTGATCCGCCTGCGCCTGCCGCCGCTGCGCGAGCGTCGCGAGGACATTCCGCTGCTCGCCAGGCACTTCCTGCAAAAGAGCGCGCGCGACCTGGGCGTGGAAGCCAAGCGGCTGACCGACCATGCGATAAAGTACCTGGTGTCCCTCGACTGGCCGGGCAACGTGCGCCAGCTCGAGAACGTCTGTCACTGGGTGACCGTCATGGCGCCGGGGACCAGCGTGGATGTGAAGGATCTGCCGCCCGAGCTGCGCGAGGAGCAGAAGGCGCCCGCTGCGCAATCCTGGATCGCGGCGCTCGAACGGGAGGCGGAACAACTGCTCAAGCGCGGGGAGAGTTCGATCCTGGACGACCTCACCCGCAAGTTCGAGAAGGCGCTGATCCTGCGCGCGCTGGCGCACACCGGCGGACGGCGCATCGAAGCCTCTCAACTGCTCGGCATGGGGCGCAATACGCTCACCCGCAAGATCCACGAACTGGGACTGGACGACGAATCGCAGCAGGAGAAAACCTAGAGCGAAACCCGAAGGCACGAAGAAAAACGACAAGAACGTGGAAGTTCTCGGCGGTACTTGTCCGACGGCGACTCACGGGGCCAGGGTGAGCCGATTTCCCCCGCTGCATGGTGCCGCCGCTCGCGAACGGCGAAGCTCTTTTTGATTCGTGTATTTGTCTTTCTTCGTGCCTTCGTGCCTTCGTCTTTCGCTCTTGAATCGATTCAGAGTTCGACGATGACGGGGGCGTGGTCGGAGGGGCGCTCCAGCGCGCGCAGCGCCTTGTCCACGCGCACCGATTTGCAGCGGGCGGCAAGCGCCTCGGACAGCAGAACGTGATCGATGCGCAGGCCCATGTCGCGGCGGAACGCGTTCATCCGGTAATCCCACCAGGTATAGAGCCGGGCGCTGCCGTCGACCACGCGCAGCGCGTCCTTCAGTCCGACAGCGAGCAGCCGCCGGAACGCCGCGCGCTCGGGTTGGCTGAACAGCACCCGACCCTCCCACAATCCGGGGTCGTGGACGTCGATCTCCTCGGGAGCGATGTTGAAGTCGCCCAGCACCGCCAGCCGCGGATGGCGCGCCAGCGCGGATTCCAGCCACGCCGCGAACGCCTCCAGCCATTCCAGCTTGTAGCGATACTTGTCCGAATCCACGCTCTGCCCGTTGGGCACGTACGCGCACACCACCCGCACCTGGCCGCAGGTGGCCGAAATCACGCGCTGCTGTGGATCCGGATAGCCGGAAATCCCGCGCGCCACGTCCGCGAGCGGCGTCCGGGAAAGTATGGCGACCCCGTTGTAGGTCCTCTGGCCCGCGCACACCGCCGCGTAACCCGCCGAGCGCAGCGGCTCGTGCGGAAACTTCTCGTCCTCCAGCTTGGTTTCCTGCAGGCAGACGACGTCGGGCTGCTCGCGCCCCAGCCAGTCGAGAAGCTGAGACAGCCGGACGTTGAGCGAATTGACGTTCCAGGTGGCGAGTTTCAACCCTCTTCTTCGTCTTCCGTGGCCTGCCCGGGCGCTTCTGGCGCCGCAGGCGCCGCGGGCTGCGCAGCGGCGGCCGGTTTCGGCGGCTGCGGCTTGTTGGGGGTGATCTTGACCAGGGCGGATTTCGGATAGCCGGCGGCATCGAGCGCGCTGTTCCACTGCCCGGCCTCGAACCCCCGCAGCGTCTGCCGGCCAACGCGCAGCACCGGCACCTCCACGCTCCCGCCGGTGAGTTGCTTCAATTGCTCCTGCGTGGCCGGATCGGTGGCGTCGAGCTCCGTGTGCGGCACGCCGCGTTTGGCGAGGAGCTGGCGCGCCTGGGTGCAGGCCTGCCCGCACTCCGAGACGAACAGCGTCACCGGATGATTCCTGACCGCCTGCTGCAATTCGTAGGGCAGCGCGCCCGCGGTTGCCGGCTTGCCTGGCACGCGCTTTTTTTCGATCTTGCGCGCCGAAGGCGGCGGCGGGCTGTCGCTGTAGTGCACCCTGCCCTGGTCGTCCACCCAGCGATACAGCTCGGCCTGCGCGCCCGGCGCCAGCAAGAGTGCCGTTGCCAAAGTCACTGCCCATTGCCTGTTCATCGCCCTTCCTTTCTGCCGCCTCAGGCGGCCTCCAGCATCCCGCTGTAGCGCAGCAGCGCATCGATCCTCGGCTCGCGCCCGCGGAACGCGACGAAAGACTCCAGCGCCGGCCGGCTGCCGCCCCGGGCGAGGATCTCCTCGCGGAAGCGCCGGCCGATCTCGGTGCTCAACACGCCCGCCTCTTCGAACAGGCTGTAGGCGTCCGCCGAGAGCACCTCCGCCCACTTGTAGCTGTAGTAACCCGCGGCATATCCGCCTCCGAAGATGTGCGAGAAACTCATCGGAAAGCGGTTGTACGGCGGCGGAAACACCACGGCGACCTCGGCGCGTATGCGCTCGAGCAGATCGAGCGGCGACTGCGCGCCGTCCGGATCGAAGTCATAGTGCAGATGCATGTCGAACAGCGCGAACTCGAGCTGCCTGACCATCTGCATCCCGCTCTGGAAGTTCCTCGCCGCGCGCATTCTGTCGAAAAGCGCACGCGGGATCGGCGCACCGCTGTCGACGTGCCGCGTCATGCCGCTCACGACCGCCCACTCCCAGCAGAAGTTCTCCATGAACTGGCTGGGCAGCTCGACCGCGTCCCATTCCACGCCGTTGATTCCCGACACGCCCAGCTCGTCCACCCGGGTCAGCAGATGGTGCAGGCCGTGGCCGAATTCATGGAACAGGGTGATCACCTCGTCGTGGGTGAGCAGCGCGGGCTTGCCGCCCACCGGGCGCGAGAAGTTGCAGTTCAGGTACGCCACCGGTGCCTGAACGCGATCGCCCTTGCGGCGGCGGGTGATCGCGTCGTCCATCCAGGCACCGCCGCGCTTCGACGGCCGCGCGTAGAGGTCGACGTAGAACTGCCCGACCAGAGTGCCGTCCTGGTCGCGGATCGAAAAGAAGCGCACGTCTTCGTGCCAGCGCGGGGCATCATCGGGCGTGATCGCGATCCCGTACAGCGTCTCCACCACCCGGAACATTCCGGCCAGCACGGCGTCCTCGGGAAAATACTGTTTGACTTCGAGATCGGAGAACGCGTAGCGCTCCTGCCTCAGCCGCTCCGATGCGAACGCGATGTCCCAGGCCTGGAGATCGGCCAGGCCCAGGGCGCGCGCGGCGAAAGCGCGCAGTGCCTCCAGATCGCGCTGCGCGAACGGTTTGGCCCGCGCCGCCAGTTCGCGCAGGAAGGACAGCACCTGCTCGGGCGATCCGGCCATCTTGGGCTCCAGCGAGACTTCGGCATAGTTGCGGTAGCCGAGCAGCCGCGCCTGTTCGCGCCGCAGCCGCAGGATCTCCAGAACGATCGGCGCATTGTCCAGCTCCGGTTTGCCGAACTCGGAGGCGCGCGTCGAATAGGCACGATACATCTGGCTGCGCAACTCCCGGTCCTGCGCATGCTGCATGACCGGCAGGTAGCACGGCGCGTGCAGCGTGAGCTTCCATCCCGGCTTGCCGGCCTGCGCGGCGGCCTGGCGCGCGGTTTCCAGCACGTCGCCGGGAATGCCGGCGAGCCGTGCCTCGTCCTCCACGAAAAGCTCGAACTGATTGGTGGCATCGAGCACGTTGTCGTTGAAGCGCGAGGCGAGCTGCGCCAGGTGCTGCGCATTCTTCTTGAACCGGGCTTTGTCTTCGGGCGCGAGCTCCGCACCGCCCAGTCGGAAGTCCCGCAGTTCGTTCTCGACGACTTTGCGCTGCGCCGGCGTCAGTCGCGGAAACGCGGCCGATTCCTTCAGACTCCGGTACCGCTGGTAGAGCCGCTCGTTCTGCGCAAGCTCGGCATAGAACTGCGTGATGCGCGGCAGATTGGCGTTGTAGGTCTCGCGCAGCGGCGGCGTGTTCATGACCGCGTTCAGATGCGCGACCTGTCCCCAGGCCCGCCGCAGCCGCTCGATACTGTCGTCCAGCGGGATGACCAGATTGTTCCAGGTCGGCTCCTCCGCCTGGCGGGTCACGGCGTCCACCACCGCGCGCGCCTCCGCAAGCAACTGATCGACGGCGGGGGTGACGTATTCCGGCTTGAAATCCGCGAAGCGCGGCAGGCCGGAAAAATCAAGCAGCGGGTTCATTGGCGCCAAGAACAGACATCCCGAACCGACATGTGCTGGAGCATCGCTTATCCACGCTCGAGTTCGAACGCCACATTGCCGTCCACGAGCGTATAGCGAACGCGGCCGGGAATCTCCAGACCGGCGAACGGCGTGTTGCGGCCCTGGCTGCGCAACCGGGCCGGTTCCACGCGCCACAAGGCCTCGGCGTCGAAGATGCACAAATCCGCTGCCGCGCCGACCTCGAGCCGCCCGGCCTTCACGCCCATGATCTGCGCGGCCTCGAGCGTGACGCGGCGCAGGGCGTGGGCCAGCGGCTGGCGCATCTCGTGCGCCCACTTCAGTGTCAGCGACAGCAGCAGCTCGACGCCGGTCGCGCCCGGCTCGGATTCCCCGAACGGCAACTGCTTGGCGTCGTCGTCGACCGGAGTGTGATCCGAGCACACGGCGTCGATGGTGCCGTCGGCCAGGCCCTGGCGCAGGGCTTGCCGATCGCGCTGGCTGCGCAGCGGAGGCACCAGGTGGCAGTTGGAATCGAAATAACCGATGTCCATCTCCGACAAATGAAGGTGATTCATCGAAACGTCGCAGGTCACCGGCAGGCGCATGGCTTTGGCCTGCCGCACCATCTCCACGCCATCGGCGCTGGAGATCCGGCACAGATGGACCCGTGCGCCGGTCTCCCGGACCAGCAACAGGATGGTGGACAGCGCGACGCTTTCGGCGCTGACCGGAATCGGCGGCAAGCCAAGCCGGGTGGAGACCTGCCCGTCGTGCGCCACGCCGCCCTGCGACAGATGCGGATCCTGAGGGCGCAGCCAGACCGCGTAGCCGAACGTCGCCGCGTACTGCAACGCGTGCAGCAGGACCTGGGTGTCGGCCAGCGGGGCATCGGCCTGCGAGAAGGCTACGCAGCCCGCTTCCGTCAACTGCACCATCTCGGTCAGCCGCTGCCCTTTGAGGCCCTGGGTCAGCGCTCCCACGGGATGCACGCGCACGCGGTTGAGCGTGCGGGCGCGGTACTTGAGCATCTCCACGAGGCCCGGTTCGTCCAGCGGCGGATCGGTATCCGGCGGGCAGGCCAGGCTGGTCACACCTCCGGCCAGAGCGGCGGCCAACTCGCTCTCCAGCGTGGCCTTGTATTCGTAGCCGGGCTCGCGCAGGCGTACCGACAAGTCCACGACGCCGGGGCAGACCACGAGGCGCCGGGCGTCGATGACGCGATCGGCGGAGAAACCCGGCGGCGCGGCGCCGATCGCCACGATCCGGCCTTCGGCGACGAAGAGATCCTGCTGCCGGTCGCCGCCGCTCGCCGGATCGATCACCCTGCCGCCCTTTATGTGTATTCTCATCTGGATCAAGCGCTCACCGCAGAACACGCCGGAGACGCGGTGTAACTTTCTCGTGCGTCAACTGCCGCCGGCCAGGATCGACATGACCGCCATGCGCACCGCGATGCCGAACGTGACCTGGGGAAGGATCACCGACTGGCCGCCGTCCGCCACGCTGGAATCGATCTCCACGCCGCGGTTCATCGGCCCGGGGTGCATCACGATCGCGTCCGCGGCCGCCAGCGA
>DATMAN010000085.1 GCA_035560005.1 Burkholderiales bacterium
TGGCACCGGGATGGTGGACTTTCGGGGCGAGAAGAGATCGAACGCCACGCACGAATCGAGCACCGACCCTGAAGCCCGGCTCATGCGAAAGGGCAACGGCCAGCCGGCGAAGCTTTCCTTCGGGGCGCAGGCGCTCATGGAGAACCGCAGCGGGCTTTTGGTGGATATCGCGATTACCGATGCGACGCTGCCCGAGCCGAAGGCCGCCGCCCCGATGCTCGATCGCAGGCGACGGGCCCGCCAAGGGATGACGACGCTCGGAGCCGACAAGGGGTACTTCAACAAGGGCTTCGTGGCACTGCTCAGAGGCCGCGGCATTGCGCCGCACATCGCAAGGATCGAGAGTCGGACCGCTCCGGGGCTCGATGGACGGACGAGGCGCCATGCGGGCTACGCGATCAGCCAGAGAAAGCGAAAGAGGATCGAGGAGATCTTCGGCTGGATGAAGACGGTGGGCGGGCTCAGGAAGAGCCGCTTCATCGGCATCGCCAAGACCCAGCTCGCCGCCTACATTGGTGGGCGCCGCCTACAACCTGCTGCGCATGGCGCGGTTGCAGCCGAACACGGGATAGGTGCGCCCGGAATGAACGAATCGACTGGAAATCAACCATGAATGAGCACCAAAAGCTCGAGACGGCAGCTGCTTCCACGGCGCAGCGATCGAGGAACGCAGAAAATAGCTGCCTCAACACCCATTCTTCAACGGCCTGTTAGCCCACAGTGACCGAGAGGACGCATCGCCCGAAGTGGATCGGTCCATGAACTACGTCAAGTCCAAACAACGCGTCGCCGACCACGGGGAGGTCTTCACCCCGACGTGGTTGGTCGAAGCGATGCTCGATCTCGTCAAGGGCGAGACTGAGCGCATTGATTCGCGCTTTCTGGAGCCGGCGTGCGGGAGCGGCAACTTCCTCGTGCAGATTCTCCGGCGCAAGCTCGCCGCCGTTGAACTTAAGTACGGCAAGTCCGACTTTGAAAAGCGGCACTACGCGCTGTTCGCGCTGATGTGCGCCTACGGCATCGAGCTTCTGCCGGACAACATCGCCGAGTGCCGGGCCAACATGCTGGAAATCCTCGCCGACTACCTGAAGATCGACGAGTCGGACGACCTCTACCGGGCCGCTTCTTACGTGCTGTCGCAGAATCTCGTGCATGGCGACGCGCTCAAGATGCGTACCCATGATGACCAGCCTATCACCTTTGCCGAGTGGGGCTACCTCGGCAAGGCCAAGTTCCAACGCCGCGATTTTCGTCTGGATGTGCTCACGGGTTCGTCGGCGTTCAGCGCGCAACGCTCGCTCTTTGCCCACCTCGGCAAACACGAGATATTCCTGCCGACCAAGACCTGGCCGCCGATGACAGTGCGTGAGCTGGCCGGCGCGGACCTCGCCATGGCGCCGAAGGAAGCGGTATGAACGGCCAGGCCACCTTCACCCTGCGCGGGCGCAACCCGGACGTGCTCACCTGCATTGCCAACCTCTCGAACGACGAGGTGTTCACCCCGCCCGAGTTCGCCAACCGCATGCTGGATACGCTCACCGAGGCGTGGGCGGCCAGCCACAATGGCGCGAACGTCTGGGCGGACAAGACGGTGCGCTTCCTCGATCCCTGCACCAAGTCCGGCGTGTTCCTGCGCGAGATCACCCGGCGGCTGGTGGAGGGGCTCAAAGCCGAAATCCCGGACCTGCAGGCGCGCGTCAACCACATTCTGACGCGGCAGGTGTTCGGCATCGGCATCACGCGGCTCACGGCGATGCTGGCGCGGCGCAGCGTGTATTGCAGCAAGCACGCGCTGGGGCCGCATTCGATCGCCAAGGGGTTCACGAGCGATGCGGGGAACATCTGGTTCGAGCGCATGGAGCATGCGTGGGACGGTGAGAAATGCCGATACTGTGGTGCCAATCGGCGCGACTACGATCGTGGCGAAGGGCTTGAAACACACGCCTATGCGTTCATTCACACCCACGACATCAAGGCTCGCATGGCCGAGTTGTTTGGAGGCGACATGCAATTCGATGTGATCATTGGCAACCCGCCGTATCAGCTCGGTCAGAGCGGCGGTGATGCAGTAGGTGGTTTCGCGATGCCGATCTATCAGAAGTTCGTTCAGGCCGCGAAGAGTCTTGACCCGCGATACTTGGTGATGGTGACGCCTTCACGCTGGTTCGCGGGCGGGCGTGGTTTAGACGAATACCGAAGCGAGATGCTTGCGGACAAGCGAATGCGGGTGCTCGTGGATTTCCCGGATGCCGCGGAGGCATTTCCAGGCACCCAGATCAAAGGTGGTGTGAGCTACTTCCTTTGGGATAACTCATGGAACGGTCCCTGCGAGGTTACGACGATTCACGGTGGCAAACCGACCTCGCCACCAATGAAACGGTATTTGGGCGCCTATGACGTTCTCGTCCGGCGCAACGAAGCAGTGCCTATTCTGGAGAAGGTGCTCAAGATCAACAAAAAGGACGGCTATGGCAGCTTGGCCAGCAAGGTCTCACCCATTCAGCCTTTCAGCATCCGCACCAATTTTCGGGGCGCAGAGGAAAAGACGGGGATGAAAAACCCGGTTCTGCTCATCGGCAACAACAGCGAGACTTATATCGAACGGGCTGACGTTCCGCGCAACGACGAATGGATTGATGAGTGGAAGGTGTTGCTGGGTGCCGCCTATGGCGCTGGCGATAGCTTTCCACACCAAATCTACAACCATCCAGTGATCGCTGGACCGGGCACGGCATGTACGGAAACCTACCTCGTTATCGACCGTTTCAAGAAGGAAATCCATGCTAAGCGGTTCGCTGCCTACTTGCGTACGCGGTTCGTCCGCTTCCTTGTGTCGTTACGGAAATACACCCAGCATCTATACAACGAGCGCTTCCAGTTCGTGCCTGATCTTCCTATGGATCGTGACTGGACCGACGAGGCGCTCTATAAGAAGTACGGCATCACGAAGGACGAGATCGCATTCATCGAAAGCATGATCCGACCGATGGGCGAGGATGACGAGTAAAACCATCGAGGAAATCCTCGCCCCCAAGCCGTAGGCCCGCCCGCGCATCTACGCCTATTCGATCGCCGACGCGGCGCACGCGGGGCTGCTCAAGATCGGTCAGACCACGCGAGAGGTGAAGAGCCGCGTCGCCGAGCAGCTCAGGACCGCCGCCAGGACAAGGGCAGGGTGCGCTCCGCGAGCAGTTTGACAGCAATGCAATCACTGGATACAATGATTGCAATGCGATCATTCGAAGGAGCTTGTGCATGGCCAGTCTGACCATTCGCAATCTCGATGAGTTCACCAAGCAGAGGCTGCGCCTTCGAGCGGCGAAGCACGGCCTGTCGATGGAGGAAGAAGCCAGACGCCTCCTGAAGGAGGCATTGGGTTCGACCGTCCCCGCGAAGCTGGGGCAGCGCCTGCTTGGCCGATTCGCGGAGTCGGCCAGTGAAGAGTTCAAGCTTCCGGGCCGCCGGGCGCCGCGCAAGCCGCCACGGTGGGACAAACCGGCATGATCCTGCTCGACACCAACGTGCTCTCCGAGTTCATGCGCCCGCGGCCATCGGCCAGGGTCGTGGCCTGGCTGGATGAACAGCCGGCCGAAAAGGTTTTCACCAGTGCCGTCAGCCGCGCCGAGATCGAACTGGGGCTCGCCCTGATGCCCAGGAGCAGACGGCAGGAGGCCCTGCGCGAGGCGGCTCGGTCAATGTTCGAGGAGGATTTCGCCGGGCGATGCCTGCCGTTCGATGAGGGAGCAGCTCGCCACTATGCGCGCATCGTTTCCGCCCGTCTCAAGGCAGGCCGACCCATCAGTGTGGAGGATGCCCAGATCGCGGCGATTGCACTGGAGCACAAGATGCGTCTGGCCACGCGCAACACCGCCGACTTCGAGCACATCGCCGGCCTTGACGTCGTCAACCCTTGGACCGCCGAGACGTCCTGACCCGGTGGTGCCATGACCCGCCCCATCGAAGACATCCTCGCGCCCAGGCCCGCGGCCCGGCCGCGCATCTACGCCTACTCCATCGCCGACGCGGCGCACGCGGGGCTGCTCAAGATCGGTCAGACCACGCGAGAGGTGAAGAGCCGCGTCGCCGAGCAGCTCAGGACTGCCGCGATAAACAACTACCGCATCGAGCTGGACGAACCAGCGGAGCGCGGGGACGGCACGGTGCTCACCGACCATGAGGTGCGCGCGGCGCTGGAAAGGAAGAAGTTCGAGATCGTCACCGGCGAATGGGTGCGCTGCACGGTGGCGGACGTGCAGACGGTATTGGCCGAGTTGCGCACCGGCCGGCCGCTTTCCGGCACGCACCACCAGACCTTCCCGATGCGCGCCGAGCAGCGCGCGGCGGTGGACAAAGCCCACGCCTACTTCCACTCCATCTGGAAGGAGGACATGCACGCCGTGCCGCGCTTCCTGTGGAACGCCAAGATGCGCTTCGGCAAGACCTTCGCCACTTACCAGCTGGCGAAGAAGCTGGGCGCCAAGCGCGTGCTGATCGTCACCTTCAAGCCCGCGGTGGAGGATGCCTGGCAGTCTGACCTCGAATCGCACGTGGATTTCGCGGGCTGGCAGTATCTTTCGCGCAGTTCGGGCCGCGACCCGACGAAAGTTTCCGCCAGGAAGCCGCTGGTCTATTTCGGCTCGTTTCAGGATTTGCTTGGCCGCGATGATGCGGGAAACATCAAGCCCAAGAACGAGTGGCTGCACAAGGTGAATTGGGACCTCGTGGTGTTCGACGAATACCACTTCGGTGCCTGGCGCGAGACCGCGCAGGAACTGTTCGAGGGCGAGGAGGAGGCGGTGGCCCGCAAAGAAGCCAGGCTCGAATACACCGCCGGGCTGGCGGACGTGAACGAAGACCTCGCCGTGCTCTCGGAAAAAGAGGCCGAGTTCCTGCCCATCACCACCAAGGCCTACCTTTACCTTTCCGGCACGCCGTTCCGGGCGCTGGCGACGGGCGAGTTCATCGAGGAACAGATTTTCAACTGGACCTACACCGACGAGCAGCGCGCCAAGGAGGAATTCGCCCGCAAGCATCCAGACACCCCCAACCCTTACGCGGCGCTGCCGCAATTGCGCCTGCTCACCTACCAGATGCCGGACGAGCTGCTGGCGATTGCGAGCGGCGGCGAGTTCGACGAGTTCGATCTCAACGAGTTCTTCGCCGCGACCGGCACGGGCAGGGCCGCGCAGTTCAAGCACAAGAGCGATGTGCAGAAGTGGCTGGACATCATCCGCGGCCAGTACGCGCCCAAGTCCCGTGAGCACCTGAAAACCGGCACGCGGCCGCCGTTTCCCTATTCCGACGTGCGCCTGCTGCCCTATCTGCAGCATTCGTTCTGGTTCCTGCCCAACGTGGCGGCCTGCCATGCGATGGCCAACCTGCTGGCGGAAAGGCACAACACCTTCTGGCACGACTACAGGGTGGTTGTGGCGGCGGGGGCGCAGGCGGGCATCGGGCTGGATGCGCTGCCGCCGGTGCGCCGCGCCATCGGCAGCGGCTTCGACACCAAGACGATTACGCTCTCCTGCGGCAAGCTCACCACCGGAGTGACGGTGCCGCAGTGGTCGTCCATCCTGATGCTGCGCAATCTCACGTCGCCCGAGACCTACTTTCAGGCGGCGTTCCGCGTGCAGTCGCCGTGGTCCATCAGGAACCCCAACGGCGACGACCCGAACGCGGAGGAGATTCTGAAGCCCGTATGTTTCGTGTTCGACTTCGCGCCCACGCGCGCGTTGCGCCAGTTCTCCGAGTATGCCATCGGCCTGTCGCCGCACGAGCCCAACCCGGAGAACGCGGTGAAAGACCTGGTGTCCTTCCTGCCGGTGCTGGCCTATGACGGCGCGAACATGACGCAGATCGACGCCGGCGGCATCCTCGACATCGCCATGGCGGGCACCTCGGCCACACTGCTCGCACGCAAGTGGGAAAGCGCGCTCTTGGTGAACGTGGACAACGACACCTTATGCCGCATCCTCGACAACCCCGAGGCGATGGCCGCAGTGGAACGCATCGAGGGCTGGCGCAGCCTCGGCGACAACATCATCGAGACCATCATCAACAAGAGCGAAAAAGTCAAGGAACTCAAGAACAAGGCCAAGGATCGCGATCTGACGGAGAAGCAGAAAAAGCAGCTCAGCGAGGAGGAGAAGGAGTACAAATCCAAGCGCAAGCTGGTGCAGGAAAAGCTCATCAAGTTCGCCACGCGCATCCCGGCGTTCATGTACCTCACCGACTTCCGCGAGAACACCTTGCAGGATGTCATCACCAAGCTGGAGCCGGATTTATTCCTGGCGGTTACCGGCCTCACGGTCCAGGACTTCCACCTGCTCGTGCGGCTCAAGGTGTTCAACACCGAGCAGATGAATCAGGCGGTGTTCGCCTTCCGGCGCTACGAAGACGCCTCGCTGCGCTATACGGGCATTGAGAGCCACAAGGGTCTGACCCACTACGGGCTGTACGACACGGTGGTCGCGAGAGAGGAGTCATCGCCGTACCAAACTGCGGGCTAACAACCGGTTGCAGCGGACGGCGTTCCGCCGCCGCTGAACCGGAGCGCTGACGCCGCTCAGCCGATCGCGATCCGCCTCGCCCTCGGCTCCTCGGCCTTGGGCAGCCGCACCGTCAGCACGCCGTTTTTGAACTGCGCCTCGGCGCGATCGGCGTGCACGGCGCAAGGCAGCGGGATCGCCCGTTCGAAGCTCCCGTAGGCGCACTGCCGGATGAAGTAGGATCCTGACACCGTGCTGCTGTCCACGCGCTTTTCGCCGCGCACGTAAAGGACGTTGCCCTCGACCACCGCTTCACAATCGGCCTTCTCGACGCCGGGCAGCTCCAGCCGCACGAGGATGTCGGCGCCGGCGTCCACCACGTCGCCGGCGAGCAGGCTCCAGCGCGGCGCGTCCGCGGGAATCAGCTCCCCGCGGGCGCCTTTCGGTTCGTCCTTGCGGGTGAACCGCGTGAGTGCGTTCGCCGAGCGCGCGAGCAGCTCGCGCCAGCCTTCGGTGAGGCTCTCCCAGCCGCGCGCGAGGTCGCGGCCGATCTCTCGTCCGAATTGCTGCAGGGTTTCAAGCATGTCCGTCTCCTTTGCAAGATTCAGCCCAGCTCGACGGGAATGAAAATGATCGCCTCGCCGCGGCGCACGCGCAGCGCGACGTGCGATTTGCCGGCGACGAGATTGCGAAGCTGCGCGACATCCTTCACCGCAACGCCGTTCACCGACAGGATGATGTCGCCTTCCTGCACGCCCGCTTCGGCCGCCGGGCCGGATACGCCCTCGACGACCAGGCCGGACACGCCGGCGGCGCGCTGCTCTTCCTTCGTGAGCGGGCGCACCGCAAGCCCGAGGCGACCGCCTTCGGGCGCAGCCCCCGCATCCGGCCTGCCGGCGCGCGCGGTCTCAAGGCGCCCGACGGTGACCGTTACCGTGCGCTTCGCGCCCTCGCGCCAGATCTCCAGCCGCGCGCTCTGGCCGGGCCTGATGTCGGCGATGAGCGGCGGCAGCGCGCTGGAAGTCTCCACCGGCTGGCCGTTCACGCTGAGGATCACGTCGCCGGGCTCGATGCCGGCTTTCGCCGCCGGACCGTCTTTTTCGACCGAACTCACGAGCGCGCCGCGCGGCGCGTCCAGCCCGAAGGATTTCGCGAGCGCCTGCGTCACTTCCTGGATGGCGACGCCGATCCGCCCGCGCTCGACGCGGCCGGTGGCGAGGAGCTGATCCTTCACCTTCATCGCGACGTCAATCGGGATCGCGAACGCAAGGCCCTGATAGCCGCCGGTGCGCGAGTAGATCTGCGAATTGATGCCGATCACCTCGCCCTTGAGG
>DATMAN010000086.1 GCA_035560005.1 Burkholderiales bacterium
CCCGCAAAGGCTCAACGCTTTGCTTGGCGGCCATAGCGAGGTGGACCCACGCCTTCCCATCCCGAACAGGACCGTGAAACGCCTCAGCGCCGATGATAGTGCGAGGTATATCGCGCGAAAGTAGGTCACCGCCAGGCGCCCAAATGGAAAAGGCCCGTCCCGAAAGGGATGGGCCTTTTATTTTGCGCTCCGGCTCGTGCCCTACTTGCGATACGACAAGACGCTCGCATCGAAACATCTCCCCAAGCGCACGGATTCCTGAGCATCTGCGAAGGCACGGCGCGGCCGCTAACGCCGGACGCTTACGATCATTCGGTATCCCTCTTATTGGTTTTGCCTTCGATTTTTGATAAACTTCGCGGCCTCAAGAAGTTACACAAAAGATGGGCCAGGGAGCCCATTTTTTGTTTGTGGGAACGGTTGCGAATGAACCTAACTGGGCTACTGGAAAAGGCGCTCGCGAGCCTCGGCTACGAGTTGGTCGACAGCGAGTGGGCAAACAAGGGGCTGCTGCGCGTCTACATCGACAGGCAGGGGGGAGTTACGGTGGACGACTGTGCGCGTGTTAGCAACCACCTGACCCGCGTGTTCGCGGTGGAAGCCATTGCCTACGAGCGCCTCGAAGTGTCGTCGCCTGGACTGGATCGTCCATTGACGCGGCCCCAGGACTTCAGGCGGTTTGAAGGCGAGAAAGCCAAGGTGCGTCTGCGTGTGCCGCTGAACGGGCAGCGTAACTTTGTTGGGGTTCTGAGAGGTGCCGACGAGCGCACCGTGCAAATCGAAGTCGATGGAACCGTACTCCAGCTGGACTTTGCGGAAGTGGAAAAGGCGCGTTTGGTACCGACGATCTGAATGGAGAGCAGTCGATGAGTCGTGAGTTGTTGATGCTGGTGGACGCGCTTGCGCGGGAGAAGAACGTGGCCAAAGACATTGTTTTTGGCGCGCTCGAACTCGCCCTGGCTTCCGCAACCAAGAAGCGATTCAAGGAAGACGTCGATGTGCGCGTCGCGGTTAATCGCGATACGGGCGAATACGAGAGCTTCCGGCGATGGCAGGTCGTGCCGGACGACATGGTGGAAGTGCCGGCGCGCCAGATCGGCCTGTCCGAAGCGCGGAAACGCGATCCCGACCTGAATCTCGAGGAGTACGTCGAAGAGCCGCTCGAACCGGTGGAATTCGGCCGCATCGGTGCACAGACGGCAAAGCAAGTGATTCTCCAGAAGATCCGCGACGCTGAGCGAGAACAGATACTCAATGATTTTCTGCAACGCAAGGAATTCATCGTCACCGGTTCGATCAAGCGTATGGAACGGGGCAACGCCGTCATCGAGTCTGGGCGAATCGAGGCGATACTGCCGAAAGACCAGATGATCCCCAAGGAAAATCTGCGAATCGGAGACCGGGTGCGCGCCTACCTGCTCAAAGTCGATCGCGGCAGTCGCGGGCCGCAGCTGGTTCTGTCACGCACGGTTCCCGAGTTTCTGATCAAGCTGTTCGAAATCGAGGTGCCGGAGATCGAAGAGGGGTTGCTTGAAATCAAGGCGGCTGCGCGCGATCCGGGTTCGAGGGCCAAGATTGCGGTCAAGTCTAACGACCCACGCATCGACCCGATCGGTACGTGCGTCGGGATGCGCGGCTCTCGAGTGCAGGCGGTCACCGGAGAACTGGCCGGGGAGCGGGTGGACATCGTGCTGTGGTCTCCCGATCCGGCCCAGTTCGTCATCAACGCACTGGCCCCGGCAGAAGTGAGCCGCATCACGGTGGACGAAGAAGCGCACAGCATGGACATCGTCGTGGACGAAGAGAATCTGGCGCAGGCGATCGGTCGCAACGGGCAAAATGTGCGTCTGGCGAGCGAGCTCACCGGCTGGGAGCTGAACATAATGACCGAAGACGAGTCGCAAAAGAAGAATGAGGAGGAGTTTGCCCGGATACGGTCCCTGTTCATGGAAAAACTGGACGTCGACGAGGAAGTCGCGGACATCCTGGTCCAAGAGGGCTTCACGACCCTGGACGACATCGCCTATGTCCCGCTCGGCGAAATGCTGCAGATCGAGTCGTTCGACGAGGCTACTGTGAATGAACTGCGCAGCCGGGCGCGCAACGCCCTGCTGGTTCAGGCGATCGCGAGCGAGGAGAAGGTGGAGAACGTGGCAAGCGATCTGTTGAATCTTGAGGGGATGGACAACGAGACGGCACGGGCATTGGCCGCAAAGGGCGTCAAGACGCAGGAGGAACTCGCCGATCTGGCCGTCGACGACCTAGTGGAGCTGACCGGCATCGACGCTGAGCGGGCCAAGCAACTGATCATGACGGCACGCGCGCCCTGGTTTGCCTGAGGCACCGGCGTCAAGGAGCGGACGGATGGCTAATACGAACGTCGCACAATTCGCCAAGGAACTGGGACTTCCCGCCGGAATGCTGCTTGAGCAGCTTCAGGCGGCGGGGGTCAAGAAGGCATTGGACGAAGGCACAGTCCTCGACGAGCATGACAAGACCCAGCTGCTCGAATATTTGCGCAAGGTCCACGGCGCGAAGGAGACCAAGAGCCGTATTACGCTCACTCGCCGGCAGACCAGTGAGATCAAGAAAGCCGATGCCACCGGGAAAGCCAGGACCATTCAGGTCGAGGTGCGCAAGAAGCGCGTTCTCGTCAAGCGCGATTCGGCCGCAGGAGCGACCGCAACCGAAGTGATACCAGTCCCGCAGGTAGACGCTGAGCAGGCCGCACTGCGCGAAGAAGAGGCGCGCAAGCAATCGCAGCTGATCGCCCGGCAGATGGCCGAAGCTGCTGCCAGGCAGGAAGAGCGCAAGCGCAAGACGGCATCACAACAAGCCGAAACCGAGCCTTCGGCTGCCGCGCCGGCCGCACCGGCGGTCTCCGCTGCAGTGCCTGAGGTGGCGAAGGAGGTACCGGCCGCACCGGTGGTAGCCAAGAAAGCGCTAACCGAAGGCACTCTGCATAAGCCGGCAGTCAAGGCCAGCGAAACCAAGCCAAAGGAAAAGGGAGCAAAGAAGCCAGCCGACGCGGGTTGGCGCGACGAAGGGACCAAACGTCGCTCGATCAAGGTGCGTGGCGACATCAGTGGTGGTGGTGAAGGCTGGCATGCACGCAAGGAGCGCCATGCGCGACACAAGACGGAGCATGCCGCAGCCCAGGACCAGGCAGTGCCGATGGAACCTGTCGTCAAGGAAGTCCTGATTCCTGAGACTATCACGGTCGCCGACTTGGCCCACAAAATGTCGGTCAAGGCCGCCGAGGTGATCAAGGCGTTGATGAAGCTTGGTCAAATGGTGACGATCAACCAAGTGCTCGACCAGGAGACGGCAATGATCGTGGTCGATGAGATGGGGCACGTCGCCAAGCGTGCGAAGATTGATGACCCCGAGGCCTACCTTGAGCAGGCCGAACGCAAGGACGTGTCCCTGGAGCCCAGGGCACCGGTAGTTACCGTCATGGGGCACGTCGATCATGGCAAGACATCATTGCTCGACTACATTCGTCGCACCCGGGTGGCAAGCGGCGAGGCCGGCGGCATCACACAGCACATCGGCGCCTACCACGTGGACACGCCTCGTGGAACGATTACCTTCCTCGATACCCCCGGTCACGAAGCGTTCACCGCGATGCGCGCGCGCGGAGCCAAGGTGACGGACATCGTGGTGCTCGTCGTGGCGGCGGACGACGGGGTAATGCCTCAGACGGTGGAAGCCATCCACCACGCGAAGGCGGCCAAGGTGCCGATGGTGGTCGCCATCAACAAGATCGACAAACCCGAAGCGAACCCCGAACGGATCAAGCAAGAGCTTTCGAAGCACGAAGTCATTCCCGAAGACTGGGGCGGCGAGACCATGGTGGTCGAAGTCTCGGCCAAGACCGGGAGAGGCATCGATCAGCTGCTGGAAGCCGTGCTACTGCAGGCCGAGGTGCTTGAACTCAAGGCGGCGAAAGACGCGCCTGCACGCGGCGTTGTCATTGAATCGCGGCTGGATAAGGGCCGTGGCCCAGTGGCTACGGTACTCGTGCAATCGGGCACGCTGCATCGGGGAGACGTCGTTTTGGCCGGTGCCGTGTTTGGGCGAGTCCGAGCCATGACCGACGAGGCGGGCCGTAACGTCGAGCAGGCCGGGCCCTCGATTCCGGTCGAGATTCTGGGCCTGTCTGAAGTGCCGCTCGCGGGAGAGGAAGTCATCGTTCTGGGCGATGAGCGCAAGGCCAGAGAGATCGCTCTGTTCCGCCAAGGGAAGTTCCGAGAAGTCAAACTGGCGAAGCAACAGGCGGCCAAGCTCGATAACATGTTCGAACAGATGAAGGCGGGCGAAGCCAAGACGCTGCCGCTTATCATCAAAGCCGACGTGCAGGGCTCCTACGAAGCGCTGGCACACGCTCTGAGCAAGCTCTCCACCGATGAGGTACGCGTGAACATCGTGCACGCCGGCGTCGGAGGAATTACCGAGTCGGACGTGAACCTGGCTTTGGCTTCCAACGCGGTAATCATCGGTTTCAACACCCGCGCCGACGCCACTGCGCGCAAACTCATCGCCGCGCACGGCATCGACGTGCGTTACTACAACGTCATCTACGACGCGGTCGACGAGGTCAAGAGCGCGCTGTCCGGGATGCTGGCGCCCGAGAAGAGAGAAAATGTGCTCGGGCTGGTGGAGGTTCGGCAGGTTTTCCGCATCTCCAAGGTTGGAGCGGTAGCCGGATGCTACGTGCTGGAGGGCTTGGTCAGGCGAGGATCGCTGGTGCGGGTCCTGCGCGACAACGTGGTGATCCATAGCGGCGAGCTTGACTCGCTGAAGCGGTTCAAGGATGACGTCCGCGAAGTCAAGGCCGGGTTCGAATGCGGTCTTTCGATCAAGGGCTTCGACGACATCAAGGTAGGCGACCAGTTGGAAGTCTACGAAGTAGTCGAGGTCGCGCGGTCGCTTTGAACACTCGCCTTGCGACGGCCTGTCCAATGGCGAACCAGTCTGCAAGGCGGGGGCGAATCGCGGATCAGCTGCAGCGTGACCTGGCGGAACTGATTCGCACGGAGATCAATGATCCGAGGATCGGGATGTTAACGATCACTGGAGTCGAACTCAGTCGTGACCAGCGTTGCGCCAAGGTTTTCTTCACCGTTCTTGGAGAAGAGGCCCAGGTCGCACTGGCCCAAGAGGGGCTGCAGCGTGCCAGCGGCTTTCTGCGCTCCCGGCTTGCTGCCGCGCTTCGTCTGCGAGTCATGCCCGAATTGCACTTCACCTACGACGCATCGGTCGCGCAAGGCGCACGCCTGTCCCGGTTGATTGACGAGGCGGTCGGAAAATCTAGAAAGGACAAACGGCGCCGCGGACGTTGACACCGTGCCTGGCGGTCGGGCGAGGAATAACCTGAGCGGCGTCCTGCTGCTCGATAAGCCGGTTGGTCTGACTTCCAACGCGGCTTTGCAGCGCGTGCGTGCCCTCTACGGGGGGCCGAAGGCAGGCCACACCGGCACGCTCGATCCGCTCGCCAGTGGACTCCTGCCAGTTTGTTTCGGAGAAGCCACCAAGTTCAGCTCGGCGCTGCTCGATTCCAGCAAGCGCTACGAGGCCACGCTGCGCCTGGGCTTTGAAAGCTCCACAGGCGACGCCGAAGGTGACTTGAAGGCGCTGGCCGAGCCGAGCTTCGACGATGTCGAACTGATACGGGCGCTCCGTCAGCTGACCGGGCATATCCAGCAACGTCCCCCAATGTACAGCGCCGTTAAATTCGAGGGACGGCCCTTGTACCGCTACGCACGCGAGGGCCGAGTGGTCGAGCGCCGCGAGCGGAGCGTAGAGATCCAACAACTGGACGTGCTGCACCGACGGGCTGACACCTTGCGACTGTCCGTGGTTTGCAGCAAGGGAACTTACATCCGCGTTCTCGCGGAGGACCTGGGCAGGCTTCTGGGTTGCGGCGCGTACGTGGTCGAGCTGCGGCGCACCGACATCGGGCCGTTCAGCGTGGAAGATGCGGTGCCGCTCTGTGTGCTTGAGCGCGGCGAGTTGAGTTCGGCACAGCGCGAGTCACTGCTGTTGCCGGTCGACTCGATGCTGTGCGGATTGCCCAGGATCGACCTTACCCCGGACGCGAGCCGCCGGGTGGTAGGCGGTCTTCCGGCAGTCGCGGCGCCGACCCAGACGTCCGGGCTGGTGAGGCTCTATGTGGCCGGAGGAAAATTCATCGGGCTCGGGGAGGCCGCACCGGACGGAACGGTGGTACCGAAACGACTCGTGGCGAGCGGCCGCCATGTGGCGTAAGCCCCTCAAAATCCTTGGAAAGCCGCTACGTCGGCGAGTATAATCGCGGCCTTTCCAACGAAGAGACATGAAAAGGTAATGGCTATTACCGCAGAGCAACGGGCCCAGATACTTAAGGAATATCAACGGGCTAAGGGTGACACTGGCTCGCCGGAAGCGCAGATCGCCCTCTTGACTGCCCGCATCAACGAGCTGACCGAGCACTTCAAGACGCATGTGAAGGACTATCATTCCCGGCGCGGTCTGCTGAAGATGGTCAGTCAGCGGCGCAAGCTGCTTGACTATCTGCGCCTTTCCAACGCCGACCGGTATCGGCAGATCATTGAGCGCCTCGGCTTGCGAAAGTAGCGCAGAAGGCCGGTGCCCGGCCATGATCAGCCCCCTATCGAGAGCGCAGCCGTCGAGGCTGCGCCCGTTTTCATCTGAGGCAGCACCTTGAACGTCACGCGAAAGATCATTCAATACGGGCGTCACACCCTGACGCTCGAGACCGGCGAGATCGCCAGGCAGGCCGATGGAGCAGTGATGGTGAACATGGACGATACCTGCGTCCTCGTCACCGTCGTCGGGAAAAAAGAAGTCCAGCCGGGTCAGGACTTCTTCCCGCTGACCGTCGACTATCAAGAGCGAACCTACGCAGCAGGCAAGATTCCCGGAGGCTTCTTCAAGCGGGAGGGTCGGCCCAGCGAAAAGGAAACACTGACCTCACGCTTGATCGACCGACCCATTCGTCCCTTGTTTCCCGAGGGATTCTTAAACGAAGTCCAAGTAATTGCCACTGTCGTTTCTTCCAATAACGAGATCGACGCCGATGTACCGGCAATGATCGGTGCTTCCGCGGCGCTGACGCTCTCGGGAATCCCTTTCAATGGCCCCATCGGTGCTGCGCGCGTGGGATATCTGAACGGAGAATACGTTCTGAACCCGACGGTAACCGAGCTGAAAACCTCGAAACTCAACCTGGTGGTCGCGGGCACCAAGCAGGCGGTATTGATGGTGGAGTCGGAGGCTATGGAGCTTCCGGAAGACGTGATGCTCGGCGCCGTGGTCTTCGGCCACCAGCAAATGCAGGCGGTCATCGACGCGATCGGCGAACTGGCCGATGAAGCCGGCAAGCCCTTGTGGGACTGGACACCACCGCCGAAGGATCCGGCGCTGGTGGATCGCGTACGGCAGATTGCGCAGGCCGATCTTCGTCAAGCCTACCAGCTCAAGGTCAAGAAAGCGCGCAGTGCCAAGATCGAGGAGGTGCGCGCGCGAGTGTTCGGCGAGCTCGTGCCCGCCGGCTCCGATCCGCAAATCGCCAACGTGGTTGCCGGCATATTCAGCGATCTGGAAAGAGAGATCGTGCGCAACCAGATCCTGAACGGTGAGCCGCGCATCGACGGGCGCGACACGCGCACAGTACGCCCGATTTCGATCCGCATCGGACCGTTGCCGCGAGCCCACGGGTCTGCACTGTTCACGCGCGGAGAAACGCAGGCACTCGTGGCCGCGACCCTCGGCACATCGCGCGACGAGCAGATCATCGACGCCCTGCAGGGCGAATACACCGAGCGCTTTATGCTTCATTACAACATGCCCCCGTATGCCACCGGGGAGACGGGGCGCGTGGGCTCGCCGAAACGGCGCGAAGTGGGTCACGGCCGGCTCGCCAAGCGAGCGCTACTCGCCGTGCTGCCGTCTCAAGAGGAGTTCGCCTATTCGCTGCGAGTAGTCTCGGAGATTACCGAATCGAACGGCTCGAGCTCCATGGCGAGCGTTTGTGGCGGGTGCCTGGCATTGATGGATGCGGGCGTGCCGCTCAAGGCGCATGTCGCGGGCATCGCGATGGGGCTCATCAAGGAGGCAAACCGGTTTGCGGTCTTGACCGACATCTTGGGCGACGAGGATCACCTCGGTGACATGGACTTCAAGGTCGCGGGCACCGAAAGCGGAGTCACGGCCCTGCAGATGGACATCAAGATCCAGGGCATCACCAAGGAAATCATGCACGTGGCTCTGCAGCAGGCGCGCGAAGCGCGCATGCAAGTCCTGCATATCATGAAGGAGGCACTGCGGAGCCCGCGGGCCGAGCTCTCGGCCTACGCGCCGCGCATGATCACCTTGAAGATCAAGCCCGAAAAGATCCGCGACGTGATCGGCAAGGGTGGAGCAGTGATTCGCGCCATTACTGAGGAGACCGGTACGACCATCGATATCCAGGACGACGGGACGGTCACGATCGCGTGCGTCTCTTCGGCCGGTGGCGAAGCGGCCCGACGGCGCATCGAAGAGATTACCGCGGAAGTCGAGGTCGGACGCATCTACGATGGCACAGTGCTCAAGTTGCTCGACTTCGGCGCCATCGTCAGCGTGCTCCCGGGCAAGGACGGCTTGCTGCATATCTCCCAGATCGCCGATGAGCGGGTCAAATCGGTTGCTGATCACCTCAAGGAGGGTCAGGCGGTCCGGGTAAAAGTTCTGGAAGCCGACGAGAAGGGTCGACTGCGGTTGTCGATGAAGGCAGTGACCCAGGATGAAAAAGCCAAAGCCACAAGCTGAACGGTCGACCCGGTGTCAGCAGAGCCAGGAAGCCCGCGCGAGCGGGCTTTTTTGCTTTACCCCGCCCGTCGCTCAGCCGCCCGCGGGCCAGACCTGCAGCAATGTGAATGGATAGACGTACGCCTGCAGCATGACCAGCCCCCCGACCAGCATGGCCAACACGACCGAGTGGAAGAATACGTAGCGCAGAATGTCGCCTTCGTGCCCGTACCAGCGTGTTGCAGTGGATGCCACGACGATCGACTGCGCGTCGATCATCTTGCCCATCACACCGCCTGAACTGTTTGCGGAGGCCATGAGATTGGCGTTCAGTCCAAGTTGCTCGGACGTGATCTTCTGAAGGCCACCGAAGAGCACGTTGGACGCCGTATCGGAACCGGTCAGCGCCACACCCAGCCACCCGAGCATCGTGCCGAAGAACGGGTAGAGCACACCGGTGTGGGCGAAGGCCAGGCCCAGCGTTGCGTCGGTGCCCGAGTAACGCGTGGTAAACCCAAGTGCCAGCATCGCCGCGATGGTCAGCAACGAGAAGCGCACGAGTTTGATGGTGTGCCAGTACTTGACCAGAAGTTCCGCAAACGAATAGCGCATGAACAAGCCGGCAAGAATCGCTGCGAGCAGAATTCCCGAACCGGTGGCTGACAGCCAGTTCAGGCTGTAGACGGCCTTTTCCGTGTGCGCCTTGGCTACAACCGGAGGAACCTTCTCCACCATTTCATGCAAGCCTGCGATCTTGAAGTCCAACTTGGTGATGCCGTCCCACGGAAGCTTTACTTTCTCCTCGGTTTTCACCGGACCGGTGGCCGTCTGCTCCATTTTCGTTACGGTGTAGCTGCCGTTCAGAAAACCGCGGACCTGCGGCGTGCCCCAGGCGAACACGAACACCGACAGCACGACCCATGGCACCCATGCCCGCACTACCGCCGCGCGATCATGGCCGCCCCCCCGAGCAGTGGCACCATTATCGGTCACGCCGCCGTCGGCCTCGCGTCCCTTCAACGCGGTCGTGCGCCAGACATTCCTGGGTTTCCAAATCCTCAAGAAGGCGGTAAGGCATGCCATGGAAACGATCGCCGCGCCCACATCCACGAGCCAGGGGCCGTGATAGTTGGAGATCAGAAACTGCGGGATGGCGAAACTGACTCCAGTGACCAGGATGGCAGGCCAGACTTCGAGCATGCCACGCCAGCCGGCGAAGGCCCAGACGAGCCAGAAAGGAACAAGCACGGAGAAAAACGGCAGTTGTCGGCCGACCATGGCCGAGAGCTCGAACAGATCCAACCCAGTGACTGCCGACAAGGCGATAATCGGCGTGCCCAGCGCGCCATATGCAACTGGCGCCGTATTCGCGATGAGCGAGAGGCCGGAGGCGGCCAGCGGAGAGAATCCGAGGCCGATGAGAATGGCACCGGTCACGGCCACGGGAGTGCCGAAGCCGGCCGCGCCCTCGAAAAAAGCGCCAAAGGCAAAGGCGATCAGCAGCAGCTGCAATCTCCGGTCTTCCGTCACGCCGGCGATGCTGTCCTGCAGAATCGTGAAATAGCCTTTGTCGCGTGTGAGTTGATAGAGAAAGATGATGTTCAGCACGATCCAGCCGATGGGCAGAAGGCCGAAGAAGGCGCCATACATCGCCGATGCGCCCGCCATCTGGGCCGGCATTCCATAAACGAAGATCGCGATGACCAGAGCGGCTGCCAGCCCGGCGAGTGCCGCGATATGCGCCGACAAGCGCAGAAAGGCTAGACCACCGAGCAATACGATGACCGGGATGGCTGCCAGCACCGTACTGAGCACGGCGTTGCCCATCGGGTCGTAGACCTGGCTCCAGACCATTTTGAGACCTCCCCATCGTTGGTTTTCTGACAACGGCTCGCCCGCGCAGCCGGCGGATTATATCGGAACGGGCCTCCACGGCCGGTCGCGCGCGCAACGCTTCGGTATAATCCGGCGCATTCGTCGCGTTGGCCTACGGGAACACTGAATGAACTCCAGCCTGCCCTCGCGCAGCGGCGGACAGATTCTTGTCGACCAGTTGCGCGTGCACGGCGTGAACACCGTGTTCTGTGTTCCCGGCGAGAGCTACCTGGCGGTTCTCGACGCGCTCTACGATCACCGAGACGCTATTCGCCTGATCGTATGCCGCCAGGAAGGTGGTGCCGCTTTCATGGCCGAAGCATATGCCAAGGCCACCGGAATGCCGGGTGTGTGCTTCGTCACGCGCGGTCCCGGCGCCACCAACGCAAGCATTGGCGTGCATACCGCCTACCAGGATTCTTCGCCGCTGATCCTGTTCGTCGGCCAAGTCGGCAGCGATGTCGTCGAGCGCGAAGCTTTTCAGGAGATCGATTTCCGGCGCATGTTCGGGCCAATGACCAAGTGGGTCGCCCAAATCGATCGCGCCGACCGCATTGCCGAACTGGTCAGCCATGCATTTCACGTGGCGGTCGCGGGACGGCCTGGTCCGGTGGTGCTGGCACTTCCCGAAGACATGCTCTTTTCCGAGGCAATCGCAGGCGACGCCAGACCATATCAACAAGTCAAGGCCAGCGCTGCGGCGGCGGATATGGAACGGCTGCGGGACCTGCTGAACGGGGCGTCGCGACCACTCGTGATCCTAGGGGGAGGCGACTGGTCGATGGCTGCCTGCGACGACATCCGCGGCTTCATAGAAGCCAACAACCTTCCTGCAGCTTGCAGCTTTCGGCGCCAGGATCTCCTGGACAATCGCCATCCCAATTATTGCGGTGAGCTCGGCATCGGGATCAACCCGCTGCTTGCGCAGCGGGTTCGCCAATCGGACCTCATACTGGCCATTGGGCCGCGGCTCGGCGAGATGACCACCAGCGGCTATAGCCTTATCGGGATCCCTCATCCCACGCAGCGCCTCGTGCACGTGCATGCCGATGCCGAAGAGCTCGGGCGCATCTATCGCGCCGACCTCATGATCAATTCAGGGATGGCGCAGTTCGCCCATCTCGCGGCAGCGCTGCCAGCGGTGGATTCCTCCGCGTGGCGCGAGTGGACGCACCAGGCGCGCGCCGACTATCTGAAAAACCTCGAACCCGAGCCGATGGCGGGGAATCTAGATTTGGCCCTGGTTCTGGCGACTCTGCGCCGTGCATTGCCCCCGAACACCATCGTGACCAACGGCGCAGGCAACTATTCCGGCTGGGTACAGCGCTACTGGCAGTACGCGGGCTATCGTACCCAGCTCGCGCCCACGAATGGGGCCATGGGATACGGCGTGCCCGCCGCGATCGCCGCAAAACTGGCATATCCCGAGCGCATGGTCGTGAGTTTCTCGGGCGATGGCTGCTTCTTGATGAACGGGCAGGAGATCGCAACGGCCGTGCAGTATCGACTGAAGATTCTGTTCTTTGTAATCAACAACGGAATGTACGGCACTATCAGGATGCACCAGGAGCGCGACTACCCAGGGCGGGTATACGGCAGCGATCTGTGCAATCCCGACTTTGCCGCGCTGGCCAGAGCGTACGGGCTGCATGGCGAGAGCGTCGACCGGACGGAGCAGTTCCCTGCGGCGCTGGAGCGCGCCTTGCGCTCCGACGGGGCGGCACTGATCGAACTGAAGATTGATCCGGAAGCGATTACGACTCGCACCACTCTCAGCGCAATCCGGGAACGCGCACTCCAAGCACCTCGCTGAGCCGGCCTCCACGCAAATCACCCTCAGAACCCGACCGCCTGTCCATCGCGCCGCGGCTCCGAACCCGCAACGTAACCGTCGACCAGCTTCCAGATCAGTTGAGCCGCGCCGAACTCGAGGCTTCCGCGCGGCATCCGCACGACACGATGCCCGCGCCGGGCAAGTTCGGCAGCCACAGCATCGCCGAAACTTTCCTCCAGAAGCAGCTCACCACCCGACGTGACCTTCCAGCGCGGCGCGTCTGCTGCTGCTTGCGGGTTCTGTGCGTAGTCAGCAAACCGCACCACCATTTGCACATGACCCTGTGGCTGCATATCGGCACCCATGAGGCCGAAACTCATCACCGGCACCCCATCGCGGCTGATGAATCCGGGAATGATTGTGTGGAAAGGTCGCTTGCCGCCTGCAACGACGTTGGGATGGCCGGGCTGCAGGATGAAGCCCGCCCCGCGGTTTTGCAGGCTGATGCCGGTACCGGGCACTACTACGCCTGAGCCGAAGCCCATGTAGTTCGACTGGATCAGCGACACCATTATTCCGTCGCGGTCGGCGGTGCACAGGTAGACGGTATCGGAGGAGAGCGGGCTGCCGGGCGTGAACTTCCCAGCACGACCCCGATCGATCAGTCTGGCGCGCGAGCGAAGATATCCGCGATCGAGCATCGCTTCCACCGGCAGCTGCATTGCTTGCGGATCTGCCACATGACGGTAGGCGTCGGCAAAGGCAAGCTTCATCGCCTCGACCTGCAAGTGAACCGAATCGGCGGAATCGACCGGAAACGCCGCGAGGTCGAAGTGCCCGAGGATGCCCAGCGCCACCAGCGCCGCGATGCCTTGTCCGTTGGGCGGCAGTTCATGCACCCGATAGCCCCGGTATTCCTGCTGCAAAGGCTCGACCCAGTCGGCACGATGCGCCGCCAGATCCTGCAGAGTCATTGCGCCGCCGCAGTGGGTGCTCGACTCCACGATGCGCTGCGCCAGGACGCCACGATAGAAACTCTCGCCCCGGCTGCGTGCGATCTCGGACAGGCTGCGCGCCTGATCCGGATGGAGAAATACCTGTCCGACGGCGGGTGGTTGCCCGTTCGGCAGAAAGGCCCGAGCGAACCCTGGCTGATCCTTCAGGCGCGGGGCCTGGACCTGCCACTGGTAAGCTACGACCGGTGACACCAAAAAACCGCTCTCGGCGTAGCTGATGGCGGGTTCGAACAACGTCTCGAACGGCAATCTTCCGAAGCGCTCGGAAAGGGCCACCCAACCGGAAACAGCACCGGGCACCGTGACGCTGTCCCATCCTTCAGTCGGCATGCGGCTGCGGCCATCGAAGCGCGAAAGCGACCAGGCTGCGGGCGCTCGGCCCGAAGCGTTGAGCCCATAGAGCGACTTACCATCCCAGACGATGGCAAAGGCGTCGGAACCGATTCCGTTCATCGTCGGCTCGACCACGGTGAGGGCAATTGCCGTCGCCAGCGCCGCGTCGACTGCGTTGCCTCCGGCGGTGAGCATGCGCAACCCGGCCTGAGCGGCCAGTGGCTGCGATGTGGCGACCACGTTGCGCGCGAAGAGGGGGCTGCGTCGCGATGAGTAGGGCAGAGACCAGTGCATGGATTCAGAGCGTGGCGTTCGACTCGTCCTGGAAAGCCCGGTCCCGCGTCCTGCGCACCGCCGGGAACACCACGAGGATCAGCAGCAGCGCGGCCGCGACCAGCAAGCCGAGGCTGAGCGGGCGTGTAACAAAGGCGGAGGGATCGCCCCGGGAGAGCACCAACGCTCGGCGCAGATTCTCTTCCATCATCGGGCCGAGCACGAAACCGAGCAACAGCGGTGCGGGTTCGCAATCGAACTTGATGAAGAGGTAACCGAGCACACCGAACGCGAGTGCAATGAGCACGTCCACGGCGTCATTGTTGATGCTATACACACCGATACAGCAAAACAGCAGGATCGCCGGGTAAAGCAAACGGTAGGGAATGGACAGCAGCTTTACCCACAGCCCGATGAGTGGCAGGTTCAGTATCACCAAGAGCACGTTGCCCAGCCACATGCTAGCAATCATTCCCCAGAACAGCTCGGGACGTTCCGACATCACCTGGGGTCCAGGCGTGATTCCGTGAATGGTCATAGCGCCGATCATCAACGCCATCACCGGATTGGACGGCAGCCCCAGTGTCAACATCGGAATGAAGGAGGTCTGCGCGCCGGCGTTGTTGGCCGACTCCGGAGCCGCCACGCCCTCGATCGCTCCCTGTCCAAAGCGCTGCGGTTCACGGGAGATTTTTTTCTCCAGCGTGTAGGCCGCGAACGACCCGAGCACAGCCCCGCCGCCGGGAAGCACGCCGAGCAGCGCGCCGAGGCCGGTCCCGCGCAGCACGGCGGCCCAGGATCGTTTCCAGTCCTGCACGCTCGGCAGCAAGCTCGTCACCTTCGCGATCGAGACGGTGCCTCTGCGGCGGCGCTCGAGATTGGCGATGATCTCCGAGAAGCCGAACAGCCCCATCGCCACAATCACGAAATCGATCCCGTCCTGAAGCTGCGGAACATCGAACGTGAAACGGAACAACCCCGTGTTCACGTCCGCACCGACGATTCCGAGCAGAAGTCCGAGAATGATCATCGCGATCGCCTTGAGCAGCGAGCCGCGCGCCAGCACTACGGCCGCGATCAGACCCAGCACCATCAGCGAAAAGTACTCCGCCGGGCCGAACTTGAAGGCGAGCTCCGCGAGGGGGGGCGCGAACACAGCCAGCAGGAGGGTTGCCACCGTTCCGGCAAAGAATGAGCCAATCGCGGCGACTGCCAACGCCGGCCCGGCGCGGCCCTGGCGCGCCATGACATGACCGTCCAGACAGGTCACCACAGCCGAAGATTCTCCAGGGAGATTCACCAGGATCGCGCTGGTCGAACCACCGTACTGGGCGCCATAGTAGATTCCTGCCAACATGATCAGCGCCGACACGGGCGGCAATGCATAGGTTGCGGGCAGCAGCATTGCGATCGTCGCGAGCGGCCCTAGCCCGGGCAGGACGCCGATCAAGGTGCCAAGCAGAACGCCGCCGAAGCAGTAGGCGATGTTCTGCGCGGTGAGCGCAACGTCCAGTCCGAGCGCCAGTTGACCCAGCAGCTCGGTCATCCCGGAAACACCTTGAACGGCAGCTTGAGGGCCAACACGAAGACTGCAAGCGTAAAAGCGACCAGTCCCGCCACCAGCCAGAGCGTTTCCCGCGGTCTGCTTTCAGGGCTTGCGGCGGCACCAATCGCGACCAGCAGAGCCGCTGCTAGGGCGATGCCCAGCGTTTCCACGCTGGCAGCGAAACTACCGATCGCGCCAAGCACGAGAAGGAACGGGCGCCAGAACGTAGGCTCCAGTGCGGGGCCTGCGGTCAGCAGTCCGCGCAGCATGATCGCGAGCCCGATGAGCGCCAACAGACAACCCAGCACAAGGGGAAAGTAGCCCGGCCCCATGCGCACCGCAGAGCCGATCGGATAGTCGCGCGCGATAAGCGCCGCGGCGGCCCCGAAAACAAGAAAAACCAGTCCGCCAAAGAAATCCCGCGGGCCGCGCAGTCTCATCTCCTCCCACCGCGATGGTCGTTTTTGTCGCGGACCATTGTTTCACAGCCCCGCGCCGCGGAGCAAACGGTGCCCCGCACACCATCGGCGGAAAGCGACTCGCGCGAGCTGCCGCAGCCCAACGAGTGGCTTTTGCTATCATTAGTCTTTTCTGAATGTCGCACGCTTCCGGCTTGTCCTCCGGCTTTCGTTACCTGACGCCCGCGCGGATGCATTCGCTCGATCCGAGCATGCCGGGTACAGCGGTTGACTACGGACGCACGCATGGCGCAGACGGTCGCGGCTGCCGCTCGAAGTCCGTTCATGGCCCAGTATTTCGTGGTTCACGCCCTTAATCCGCAGCGGCGACTGATCCGTCGTGCTGTGGAAGTTCTGCGCTCGGGCGGGTTGATCGTCTATCCGACCGATTCGTGCTATGCGCTGGGATGCCGGATCGGGGAAAAGGAGGCGATGGAGCGACTCCGGCGCATTCGTGGAATCGGTGCCTCCCATCATCTCACCCTAGTGTGTCGCGATCTGTCGGAGATCGCACAATACGCGCGGGTCGACAACGGTCAATATCGGCTGCTGCGAAACAGCACGCCCGGCAGCTACACTTTCATTCTGCAGGCCACCCGGGAAGTTCCGAAGCGCCTGCTCAACCCGAAGCGCAAGACCATCGGATTGCGTGTTCCAGAGCACGCAGTGGCCAGAGCCTTGCTTGAAGAACTGGGGGAGCCGATCCTGAGTTCCACGCTGATCCTTCCTGGAGATGCGTATCCACTGACCGATGGAGTCGAAATCCGCGCGAAGCTGGAACACCAAGTCGACCTCGTGCTCGACGCCGGCTCGTGCGGTCTGGACATGACTACCGTAATCGACTTGACCGGAGACACGCCGGTCGTAGTCCGTGTCGGCAAGGGACCCGTGGCGCCTTTTGCTGCCCAACCGGTCCAGTAATGGACGCCACGCAAATCATCCAAGTGATCGTGCTTTACGCGATCCCGGGCATTTTTGCCATCACTCTGCATGAAGCTGCGCACGGCTACGCCGCACGTCACTTCGGCGACCCGACCGCAGCCCAAGCCGGCCGGATCTCACTGAATCCCGTTCGACATATCGACCCGATCGGGACGCTGCTGATGCCAGCTCTCATCCTCTTCTTCAGCAAGGGCCAATTTGCCTTTGGTTGGGCAAAGCCCGTACCAGTGAACTTCGGGCGCTTGCGCCATCCGAAGCGCGACATGCTTTGGGTCGCAGCCGCCGGCCCGGGAGCCAATCTGGCGATGGCCATCCTGTGGGCGGTACTGATCAAGGTGGCAGGCAGCTTGCCCGCGGGTTATTTCACCGAGCCGCTCCTGCTCATGGCTCGGGGCGGAGTCATCATCAACGTCGTGCTCATGGTTTTGAATCTGCTGCCGCTGCCTCCGCTGGATGGCGGCCGTATCGCCGTGAGCTTGTTGCCCCACGGCGTGGCGGACCGCTATGCCCGCATCGAGCCTTTCGGGCTCGTCATCGTGCTCTTGCTGATGTTCACTGGCGTGCTCTCGGTCATCATGTGGCCGTTCATCGCGGCCACGATTAGCGCCATTGCCGGCCTTTTCGGCATTGGCTGGATCTTCTAGGGAATCCGCAAGGATGTTCGTCGATCGCGTGTTATCCGGCATGCGCCCTACCGGCGCGCTGCACCTCGGCCACTACCACGGTGTGCTGAAGAACTGGATCCGGTTGCAGAACGAGCATCAGTGCCTGTTCTTCGTTGCAGACTGGCACGCGCTCACCACGCACTACGACACTCCGCAGATCCTCGAAGCCAACACCTGGGACATGCTGGTCGACTGGCTGGCAGCTGGCGTCGATCCTTCCCAGGCTATCCTCTTCATCCAGTCGAAGATCCCGGAGCACGCGGAGCTTCACCTCCTGCTGTCGATGATCACCCCTTTGGGCTGGCTGGAAAGGGTGCCGAGCTACAAGGACCAGCAGGAAAAGCTCAGCGACAAGGATCTGTCCACCTACGGTTTCCTGGGCTATCCGCTGCTGCAGGGCGCCGATATCCTGATTTATCGCGCCACCCTGGTTCCGGTTGGAGAGGACCAGGTCCCGCATATCGAATTCACCCGGGAGATCGCCAGGCGCTTCAACCACATTTACGGGCGCGAACCGGATTTCGAAAAAAAGGCTGAAGCCGCAATCAAGAAGCTCGGCGTGAAGCGCGGCAAACTGTATCGGGAGTTGCGCAGCCGCTACCAGCAACAAGGGGACCAGACCGCCATCGAAGGAGCCAAGGCGTTACTGGAAGAAGCGGCGAATCTTTCGATGGGAGATCGTGAACGCTTGTTCGGTTACCTGGAAGGCAGCGGCAAGATGATCCTCACCGAACCACAGGCCCTACTGACTGAAGCGTCCCGCATGCCCGGCCTCGATGGTCAGAAGATGTCCAAGTCTTACAACAACACCATCACGCTGCGCGAAGATCCGGACAGCGTGGCAAAGAAGATCCGCACCATGCCCACCGACCCAGCGCGGGTCCGGCGCAGCGATCCGGGCAACCCGGACAAATGCCCGGTCTGGGAGTTGCACAAGGTATACTCGGACGAGTCCACCAAGAAGTGGGTACAGCAGGGATGCCGTGGCGCTAGCATCGGCTGCCTGGAATGCAAGCAACCGGTCATCGATGGAATCCTCAAGGAGCTGATGCCGATCCGCGAGCGCGCCAAGACCTATCTCGATGATCCGACGCTCGTCAGGAACATCATCGCCGACGGCTGCGACCGTGCGCGCAAACTCGCCGGCGAAACGATGCGCGACGTGCGCGAGGCGATGGGTCTGAATTACGGCTGATCGATCGGCGCGACCTGCAGCGCGTCGAGGCCAGGCTCACCCACGAGGGGCAGCGCCGATCGAGCCGAAGGATGCGTTAGGCAATTGGGCAGCCGTGGCGCAGATGCCGTGAACCCTGGCGTTCCTACCCCTGTGGTTCCGTGCCGCTGCCGCTTGGGCCGTACTCACCGGACCATGGCCGGCTTGTGGCTTCGGCTGCGTGTTGCGCGCCCGACGCCGGCAGCGCAGGTGTCGCGCCTTCGCCACAAGCGCGAGGTCAAACTATGCTTTGTGCCGGAGCAGCTTTTGCTGTTGGCGTTGCCAATCCCGATCCTTGATGGCCTGGCGCTTGTCATGCTGCTTCTTGCCGCGCGCAAGCCCTATCTCAAGCTTGATACGGCCCTTCGAGTAATGCAGGTCGATCGGCACCAAGGCGTAGCCGGCGCGCTCGACTTTACCGATCAGCTTGCGGATCTCCTCGGCGTGCAGCAGCAGCTTGCGGGTGCGGGTCGGATCGGCGCGTACGTGCGTGGAAGCAGATCCAAGCGGACTGATGTGGCACCCGATCAGGAACACCTCTGCGTTCTTGAGGATCACGTAGGCCTCCTTGAGCTGCGCCCGGCCTGCGCGGATGGCTTTCACTTCCCATCCCTCGAGCGCCACACCGGCTTCGAATCGCTCCTCGATGAAGTAGTCGTGAAAGGCCTTCTTGTTCTGGACGATGCTCATCTCGGCAGGCGTACGAGGGTGACTGGTATTCTAGCCGACCCCGGTGAGAACTCCTGGCTGCGACGTCAGACGCAACACCGATGCCCCTGATAGAGCGATCTGTCTTGGTGGAATATCCTGCGGAGAAGATGTACGCGCTTGTGGAAGACGTAGAGCGCTATCCGGAGTTTCTGCCCTGGTGCGCGGCCGCGCACGTCGAAGAGCAGAACGCAGGCGGGGTGCATGCCCGCGTTGGAATAGATTTCAGAGGCATCCGGCAGCATTTCGTCACCCACAATACGGTGCGGCCACCGTCGTTGATCGAAATGAAGCTGGTATCCGGTCCCTTCCGGCACTTGGAGGGCTGCTGGCGCTTCAAGCCGCTCGGCAACGAAGCATGCAAGGTTGAGTTTCGCCTGCATTACGAGTTTTCGAGCAGGCTTCTCGAAAAGCTCGTAGGACCGGTCTTTCACTTCATCGCCAACAGCCTGGTCGAGGCGTTCATCAAACGAGCGCAGCAACTCTACACAGTGCCGTGAACATCAGGGTCCAAGTCGTCTATGCGCTGCCACAGCGCCAATGGATCGCGTCGCTCGAACTGGCGGACGGCGCCACGGTCGGTGACGCCCTCGATGCTGACTCGGTCCGGCGCACGATGGCGGACGCCGGGTCCGAGCCGGCCGGCGTCGGCGTCTGGGGGCGGGTGGTCGGAACCGGTCACCGGCTGCGTGATGGAGATCGAGTCGAAATCTACCGGATGCTCCGCGCTGATCCGAAGTCCGCACGCAGGCAACGCGCGCGAATGCGCGCAGCCCGCCGGGACCGGCTCTGATTAGCCGCACCAATCGGCGACCGACTTCTGCGTCTGCCGGATCTCCTCGGCGATCTGCCTGTCGTCAAGATACTCCTGTTCCCCCTTGTCGTTGTAACGCGTCACCCGCGCTCCGGCCTGCAACGCCGCAAGGCGGGCGCGGGCCTGGTCGCAGTTGCGCCGCCTCTCCTGCGCTTCCTGCCGCGCCCTCTGCTCGGCAGCCTCCTTTTCGGCTCTCTCCGCTTGGCGCCTGCGAAACTCCGCGTCCTGCTCCACATAGCTCTTGGGTGACTCCGCCGCCTCGGCGCTGGAGGCTGGCACCGCCGCGCGCGAACGGGTCTTGATTTCCTTCTGCTGCTTCACGTTGCCCGGCGGCGGTCGATCCGAGTAATGCACGCGGCCGCTCTCGTCCACCCAGCGGTAGGTATCGGCGTGCACCGGCAGAATCAACGCCAGCCAAGCGCCGGCGGCTACAGGCAGCAGGTACCTTGATCGCATATCGGCTCCTAGTGTCGGTAGGGAGGGTAACCGAGCTGGGTAATCCCCAGCTCCGCGAAATCCCGTGCGTTGAACGCTTCGCGGCAGGTCTGCGCGAAGTCGCCCTTCTGCAGCGCTGCCTCGGCGGCAAGCAGCGCCTCCTGGGCGTTGAGCCATAGGGCGCGCGCCTCGGCTGCGCGTGCGACCGCTGCCTTGGCCTGGGCCAGGGCAGCGTCAGCCTGCTGCCTCGAAGCTGCCACGCAATCCGGCGGCGCGGCCCCGGACAGGTTCAGACCGGCCGCGATGAGACACATCGTCAGCAGACCGCGAGTGGCGGGCGGCAAGCGTTCGCGCTTGATGGATCGAGTGTTGAGGTCAGGACTAACCATAGCGACTTGACCCTGGGCGGTCAACGTACCGGGCGTTCGCGCGTCTTTGCGGGGCGCAGGACGGGTCACGTATAATTCGCGCTTTGTGAGGATTCAGAACAATGCGCGTCTTGCAAAAGGCTCTGACCTTTGACGACGTCCTGCTCGTTCCCGCCCACTCGAACGTCCTGCCACGCGACGTCAACCTGGCGACGCGACTGACCAAGAATATTCCGCTCAACATCCCGCTGGTATCCGCGGCCATGGACACCGTCACCGAGGCGCGGCTGGCGATCGCCATCGCACAGGAAGGCGGGATCGGCATCATCCACAAAAACATGCCGCCGAAGGCACAGGCAGCCGAGGTTGCCAAGGTCAAGCGCTTCGAAAGCGGCGTGGTGAAAGATCCGATTACCATCTCGCCGGAGATGACGGTGCGCGACGTTCTCAACCTGATTCGCCAGCACCGCATCTCGGGGCTCCCGGTGGTCGACCAGTCCAGAGTGGTCGGTATCGTTACCAATCGTGACCTGCGCTTCGAGAGCAATCTGGACCAGCCGGTGAGGAACATCATGACCCCGAAGCAGCGGCTGGTCACCGTCAAGGAAGGCGCGGCCAACGAGGAGGCGATGCGCCTGATGCACGAGCACCGGCTCGAGCGGGTGCTGGTCGTCAATGAAAACTTCGAGCTGAAGGGACTCATCACGGTGAAAGACATCCTCAAATCGTCGGAGCATCCTTTCGCTTCGAAAGACAAGCTCGGCCGGCTGCGCGTGGGTGCGGCCGTGGGCGTGGGCGAAGGCACCGAAGAGCGCGTAGAGGCGCTGCTCGAGGCGGGCGTTGACGCGATCGTGGTGGACACGGCTCACGGGCATGCAAAGGGCGTGCTCGACCGCGTGCGCTGGATCAAGCGGACGCATCCCAGCTCGCAGGTCATCGGCGGCAACATTGCTACCGGTGCTGCCGCCAAGGCGCTGGCCGACGAAGGGGCAGACGCGGTCAAGGTTGGTATCGGCCCGGGCTCTATCTGCACCACCCGGATCGTGGCCGGGGTGGGAGTGCCGCAGATCAGCGCGATCGAGGCGGTTGCCGACGCGTTGCTGACCTATGGCGTTCCTCTGATCGCCGATGGCGGCGTGCGCTATTCGGGCGACATCGCCAAGGCGATAGCCGCCGGTGCCGACGCCGTCATGCTCGGCAGCCTCTTTGCCGGTACCGAAGAAGCCCCGGGAGAGATCGAGCTGTTTCAGGGCCGCTCCTACAAGTCCTATCGGGGCATGGGCTCGCTCAGCGCCATGCAACAGGGGGCGGCCGACCGTTACTTCCAGGACGCCGGCGATGCGGTCGAGAAGCTCGTACCCGAGGGAGTCGAGGGACGCGTGCCCTACAAAGGCAGCGTAGTTGCGGTCATCCATCAGCTCATGGGCGGTCTGCGCTCGGCCATGGGTTACCTGGGCTGCACGACGATCAAGGAAGTCCAGGACCGCGCCGAGTTCGTCGAGATCACCGCGGCGGGCATGCGCGAGTCGCACGTGCACGACGTGCAGATCGTCAAGGAAGCGCCCAACTACCACGTGGAGTGAGCAGGGGTACAGAGGATCGTGAAGTGCAAAAAGGCCGTCCGGTTGCCGCGGTCGAGCGCGCGGCGCCTGCAGTGATTCCCTCCACAGCCGCGCATCACGAGCGGATTCTCATCCTCGACTTCGGGGCCCAGTACACCCAGCTCATCGCCCGCCGGGTGCGCGAAGCGCACGTCTACTGCGAGATCCATCCGTTCGACGTCACGGACGGATTCGTACGCGCCTTCAATCCGAACGGGGTGATTCTGTCCGGCGGCCCGGCCTCGGTCTGGGAGGCCGGCACGCCCCGCGCGCCCCAGGCGATTTTCGAACTCGGCGTGCCGGTGCTGGGCATCTGTTATGGGATGCAGACCATGGCGGCGCAACTCGGCGGCAGCGTCGAGATGGGCAGGGTGCGCGAGTTCGGCTACGCCGAGGTGCGGGCGCACGGCCATTCGGCGCTTCTCCGAGGCATCCAGGATCGCGTCAGTCAGGAGGGGCACGGCCTGCTCGACGTGTGGATGAGCCACGGTGACAAGGTGACCATGCTGCCGCCGGGCTTCAAGGTCATCGCCTCGAATGCTGCCTGTCCGATTGCCGGCATGGCCGACGAGCGACGCCGCTTCTACGGCCTTCAGTTCCACCCCGAGGTGACGCACACCCTGCAGGGCAAATCGATTCTCGAGCGCTTTGTGCTGGAGATCTGCGGCCTGAAGGGCGACTGGACCATGCCCGATTACATCGAGGAAGCGGTGGGGCGGATTCGATCCGAAGTGGGGGCCGATGAAGTCGTGCTCGGCCTGTCCGGGGGCGTGGATTCGTCGGTGGCTGCGGCGCTCATTCACCGCGCGATCGGGCCTCAGCTCACCTGCGTGTTCGTGGATCACGGGCTGTTGCGGCTCAACGAAGCGCAGCAGGTCATGCGTACGTTCGCCGGGAGCTTGGGCGCGAAAGTCGTACACGTGGATGCCCGCGATCAGTTCCTGGGGCAGCTCGCCGGGGTGACAGACCCGGAGGAAAAGCGCAGGATCATCGGCCGCGAGTTCGTCGAAGTGTTCCAGCGCGAAGCCGCCCGCCTGCCGCGCGTGAAGTGGCTGGCGCAGGGCACGATCTATCCGGACGTGATCGAATCGGCCGGCGCCCGCACCAGGAAGGCGCACACGATCAAGTCGCATCACAACGTGGGCGGACTGCCCGACACGCTGCGCCTGAAGCTGCTGGAGCCGCTGCGGGAGTTGTTCAAAGATGAAGTGCGCGAGCTTGGGCTGATCCTCGGATTGCCACGAGAAATGGTGTTCCGGCATCCGTTTCCCGGCCCCGGCCTGGGTGTGCGTGTTCTTGGTGAAGTCAAGGCCGAGTATGTCGAGTTGCTGCGCCGGGCAGATGCGATCTTTATCGAGGAGCTGCGCCAGTCGGGCTGGTACGACAAGACTGCCCAAGCCTTCGCCGTTTTTTTGCCGGTGAAGTCCGTGGGCGTCATGGGCGACGGTCGCACCTACGAGTACGTGATAGCGCTGCGAGCCGTGCAGACCCAGGATTTCATGACCGCGCACTGGGCGGAACTGCCCCACAGCCTGCTTTCGAAGGTCGCCAGCCGCATTATCAACGAGGTGCGCGGCATCAACCGCGTGGTCTACGACATCTCGAGCAAGCCGCCGGCGACAATCGAATGGGAGTGAAAAGAATATGGCCATTTCTCATGACTAGTTATAGAATGTGGCCATGAAACAGGTATCGGCCACGAAATTCAAGGAGCAGTGCTTGGCGTTGCTCGACCAAGTGGACCAGGACGGAATCGTGATCACGAAGCGGGGAAAACCCGTGGCGAAGCTGATCCCGCTTTCTGCGGACTCGGCAAGCCTGATCGGATCGCTCAAGCACAAGGTCAAGATCAAGGGCAATATCCTGTCCACCGGCGTGCGGTGGAATGCTCAACGTTGACACGCACATCCTGCTCTACGCCGTTACCGGCGGACTGAGGCCGGCCGAGCTGCGCCTGCTGCGCGACGACACTTGGAGCATTTCGTCGATCGTGCTGTGGGAGATCGCCAAACTCGCGCAACTCGGGCGTATCGCCGTTGATCTTGATGACCCGGAGGTCGTCCGGGTAGTGGCGCGGCTGCACGTATGGCCGCTGACGCGGGAAGTCGCGTGGGAAAGCACGCGCCTTGACGTGCGCGGTGACCCCGCCGACGAACTGATTGCGGCTACAAGCGTCGTGCACAACATTCCGCTCGTGACTCGGGATCGCGCTTTGCTGCGCTCGAAAATCGTGCCGTTGGCGGTGGCTGGAGATTGAACAGCGCCGACGAACCATAGGTGCGGCCGCTGCTCCGACGGTATCCAGTCTGCGTGATCGCCAAAAAGGCACGATCTCTCGAGCTTTACGGCCTGGATCGATTGTTGAGCGGCAATGAAGCGGGAAGCGTGGACAAGACAGACGAGAGCAAGGAAGGCGGCCGACCGGCGCGCACATCGGAAACGCGTTCCGTCCCGCGTGCGTGGCCGCGATCACCCGTGAGCGACGAATCGTACATGCGCCAAGCTCTGGATCTGGCGCGCGAGGCAGAGCGGGTCGGCGAAGTCCCGGTCGGCGCGCTGGTCGTACTGGACGGGCAGGTCGTTGGGCATGCCTGCAATGCGCCCATCAGTCTGAGCGATCCGACCGCGCACGCCGAGATCCGGGCATTGCGCTTGGCCGCGCAGCGCGTCGGGAACTATCGCCTTTCCGGGGCCACCCTGTATGTCACGCTGGAACCTTGCGCGATGTGTGCCGGGGCCATCATGCACGCCCGGCTTGCGAGGGTCGTGTTCGGCGCGCCCGACCCGAAGACCGGTGCCTGCGGCAGCGTGATCGACCTGTTCGCCCAGCCGCAACTGAACCACCATACCGCGGTCGAACAGGGCGTTCTGGCCGAGGAGTGCGGCGCCGTGCTGCGCAACTTCTTCCAGTCCAGACGGCGGCAGTGAAATCGATCCGAATCGACGTTTCGAGCCAGGTTCTGGAACTGCTGGACGAAGAGGGAGATCCGCTGCGACGCTACCTGGTGTCGACTTCCAGGAATGGCGTCGGAGAGCGCAGAGGGAGCTATTGCACGCCGCGCGGCCGGCACGTGATCCGCGCCAAGATCGGTGCCGGCCTGCCCGAGAACACGGTCTTCGTCAAGCGCAGGCCCACGGGAGAAATCTATACGCCGGCGCTGGCCCTGCGCCATCCGGGGCGCGACTGGATCCTGACCCGGATCCTCTGGCTGTCGGGCTGCGAGCCTGGATTCAACCGACTGGGCGACGTCGATACCATGCGCCGCTACATTTACATCCATGGCAGTCCGGACAGCGCGGAGATGGGCCAGCCGGGCTCAATCGGGTGCGTACGCATGCGCAACCGGGATATCGTCGAGCTGTTCGATCTGGTGGACGTTGGTACCCCGGTCGAGATCCTGGCACCCGGGTGACCAAGGAGAAAGGCATCCAACAAGAGCGGAAGAGGAAAACAATCGAATGAGGCTCAAGGGAAACGTTTCGATCATCACCGGCTCGGCGCGCGGCATCGGGCGCGCCACGGCACTGAAGTTCGCGAAGGAGGGCGCGCGGGTCGTAGTCTGCGACCTAGACAAAAGCGCAGTGGACGCCGTTGTCGACGAGATCCGCTCGGAGACGGGTGAGGCGATCGGATTCGCGGTGGACGTCACCGATCGCCCGGCGATCGAGCGCATGGTGCGCAACGTGGTGGAGAAGTACGGTCGTGTCGACACGCTGGTCAACAATGCCGGCATCGTGGAGGACGCCCAGTTCAAGAACATGAGCGCGGCGCAGTTCGACCGCGTGGTCGATATCAATCTCAAGGGCACGTTCAACTGCGCCAAGGCAGTCGTCGAGGTCATGCTCGAGCAGCGCTCCGGCGTGATCCTAAACGCCTCTTCCATCGTGGGGCTGTACGGGAACTTCGGCCAGAGCAATTATGCCGCCAGCAAGTTCGGCGTCATCGGTCTGGTCAAGACTTGGGCGCGCGAGCTGGGCCGTAAGGGCATCCGAGCCAATGCTGTCTGTCCCGGCTTCGTCGAAACCAGCATCCTGAAGTCCATTCCGGACAAGGTTCTCAAGGCTCTCATCGAGCGCGTGCCACTCGGCCGGCTGGCGCGTCCTGAAGAGATCGCCAATACCTACGCGTTCCTGGCTTCGGACGAAGCGAGCTACATCAATGGCGCGATCATCGAAGTCAGCGGCGGCGCCACCCTCTGAGCAGGTCAGAGTGGCAGACGTCTCGGTACGGCACGCGCACTGGGAACACGACCGCGACAGGCTGTGCCGCATCCGGGAGGCGGTTTTTGTCGTGGAGCAGAAGGTACCCCGCGCGCTCGAATGGGACGGGCTCGACGCCCAGTGCGAACACGTTCTGGCGGAAATAGACGGTGAGGCGGTGGGCACCGGCCGGCTGCTGCCCGACGGTCACATCGGCCGGATCGCGGTGCTCGCTGCTTGGCGCGGCCGAGGCATCGGGAGTGCCTTACTGCGCGAGCTGACGGCGATTGCGGTTCGACGAGGCTTGGAGCGCGTGGTGCTTCATGCGCAGACGCACGCGCGTCATTTCTATGAGCAACACGGCTTTCGTGCGGAGGGCGAGGAATTCAGCGAAGCGGGGATCCCGCACGTGCGGATGGCGAAGCCTCTGCGATAGGTGGAACGGGCTCGAACCGGCGGCGGCCAAACTCGGCAGCGCCGGGACCGAAGCTACGCTCCTCGAAACGGATACCGCCATCGGCGCGGATCAGCACCACCGTCGAGGCGCGCGTGCCGTAGCCGTCGGCGACGATGAAGCTGGCCGAAAGGGTTCGCTCCCAAGCCAGATCCACGCCGGTGCAAGGCAGCTCCACATCGGCGGCCTGGCGCCGGTCGGAAAGCAAATCAAACAGAGCAGCCACCAAGGCGTCTTCCTCCAATTCCAGCAGTGCGCTCATGCGCACGCGTCCCTTGCGCACCTTTGGCCAATCGGAGTCCAGAAGGTGGTTGCTCAAGCCATGCACCCCGGGGGCAACCGCCTGCCACGACGGCGGCCGATTGCTCACGCAGCAGACACCTGTCCCATCGCCCAGCAACAGGCTGAAACCGGCGTAGCGCCAGAGCTGTGCTTCCAGCCTCGTCGCGTAGGAGCGCGCATCGACCGCAGCCGTGAGGTAGTCCGCGGCCAGCAACCCCCGTGAGCGCTGCCCTGGATCGGGCCGCACGCCTTCCCGGTAATTAGTGATCGCAGCCCAGCGGCCGTCCAGCGTCACCCCGAGCCAGGTTCCGCCTTTGCTGAGATCGCGTCCACCCAGAACAGAAGGTGCGTCTTTCCAGAAGCTCGCGACGGCGGTCGGACGGTCCAGGAACTCGTCGCGATTGGCGGCGAGAACCAGCCGGTACCTCGGATGGGCACGATGGGCAAAGAGGATCAGACACATGCCTGGGGCTCACGGGGAGCGCCGCAGGGTTGCATGTCACGCGACGCGATCATGTAGGGGTAGCGGCCGCCTGGTCGCTGACACGAACGGCGGTGCCATCCGGCAGGCGAAGTTCTGCACTGGCGACGGCGTGGCCTCGCACCACCGCCAGCATCTCCCAGCCGCCCTCTGGCGAGGGTGCGGCGTTGACCACCGTGCCAGCAGCTTCGCTTGTTCCGGGAGGGTAGAGCCGCTGGCCCGCCTTGGCCGGCCCGCCGGCGCTGGCGTGGATCAATTGGCGCTTCAGCTCGCCTAGGTAGTGCGTCCGCGCCACGATCTCCTGGCCTGGGTAGCATCCCTTCTCGAAACTGACCCCCCCCTGCCGGTCCAGGCCCAGCATCTGGGGCAGAAACATTTCCCGCGTTTCGGGGAGCACGGTAGCCATGCCCGCCCGGATCTGGCACCAGTCCCAAGCTGCAGCCCCCGCCGGTCTCGCCTGCCCCGCCAACGCCGTCCAGAGGCTCTCCAGTGCCTCCGGGGCACCCAGGATGAGGCAGGCCTGCCCGGGAAGGCCCAGGGCGGTCGCACGTCCGCCGTATGCGACTTCCCAGGCTCGCGGCGGGGTTATCGCAAGGGCTTTCGCGACCGCAGTGGGTGATTGGGGGCCGCACATGCCGACCAGCCGGAACCGATCCGACGCATCCTCCAGAACGACTTTGGAACGCAGGACGTACCTTTGCAGCCGGGCGACCACCGCAGCCGCCAGAACGCGGGGCAGTACCAGGTGATAGCGCAAATCCTGCAGGACGACGAAGAAGGTGGCCAGCAGCCGGCCCTGTGGCGTGCAATAGCCCGACGGCTGGGCTTGGGAGGCCGATAGCCGGCGCAAGTCGCTGGTCAGCTGGCTCTGCAGGAACGCGCCCGCGTCCGGTCCGGATACAGAGATCACTCCCCATTGCGGCAGCGCCACCAGTGCCGCACCGTCCCGGGCGGCTGCCAGTTCAACGGCACGGTCCCCAAAATCCCGGACCTCGCTGCCGTCGAGGACGCCGCCGTGTGTCGCTATGAAGTCGAACCAGTTAATCTGTGCGCTCCTTGGCTCCGCGGCCGTCCCTAATGTCAATAAATGGCGGTCTATATGTGCAGCTCAAGCCCTCGCGCCAGCTTGTGGTGCTGCTGTCGCTCGCGCACGTACTGGCCGGCTTGGCAGCGGGCACGCTCCCACTCGCACCGGGGGTTGGGCTGCTGCTGATCGGGCTGATCGCCGGGAGCCTAATCCATGCCCTGCGGCTGCATGCGCTACGCTCGGCTGCGCGAGCCTGTGTTGCCCTGCGCGTGCCAGCGGACGCCGCTGCCGCGGAGCTCACGTTGCGCTCTGGGGCAATCGTGCGCGGACGCATCCTGGGCGACAGTGTGGTCAGCCCGCTCCTCACTGTGGTGAACATCCGGCGCGAGGACACCGCCCGCCGCGTAAGCCTAGTGCTTCTGCCCGACGGCGCGCCGTCCGACGCGTTACGCGCTTTGAGGGTATGGCTGCGCTTCAAGGTCGACTGCGACTGAGGGCGAGAGCACGGTGTCGCGCGCCTGCGGGAGCTGAAACGGGTAGTCGCGACTGAAATGCAGGCCGCGGCTTTCCTTGCGACGCATCGCGCTCCTGACGATGAGATCGGCGGTGAGCACCAGATTGCGCAACTCGAGCAGGTCTGCGGAGACCCGGAAGTTGGAGTAGTACTCATGAATTTCCTCCGCCAGCATGCGGATGCGGTGCATGGCGCGTTCCAGCCGTTTGTTGGTTCGCACGATACCCACGTAGTCCCACATGAAGCGGCGCAGCTCGTCCCAGTTGTGAGAGATGACGATCTCCTCGTCGGCATCGGCGACACGGCTCTCATCCCATTGCGGTAACGCCACCGGCGCTGGCGGGCTCTGCTCTAGGATATGCCTGGCTGCGGCGCGCCCGAATACCAAGCATTCAAGCAACGAGTTGCTGGCGAGTCGGTTGGCGCCGTGCAACCCGGTGTGCGCCGTTTCCCCCACTGCATACAGACCCGGCACATCCGTGCAGCCGAAAAGGTCGGTCTGGACGCCGCCGCAGGTGTAGTGCGCCGCGGGTACCACGGGAATGGGCTGGCGCGCCATGTCGATGCCCAGCTCCAGGCAACGCGCATAGATGGTCGGAAAATGCTCCCGGAGGAAGGACTCGGGCTTGTGCGTGATATCCAGAAAGACACAGTCCAGACCGCGCTTCTTCATCTCGAAGTCGATGGCCCGTGCCACGATATCGCGCGGCGCGAGCTCTGCGCGCTCGTCGTGGTCCGGCATGAAGCGTGTGCCGTCCGGTAGCCGCAAGATCCCGCCTTCGCCGCGCACCGCTTCGCTGATCAGGAACGACTTGGCATGAGGGTGATAGAGGCAGGTGGGATGAAACTGTATGAACTCCATGTTGGTCACCCTGCAGCCCGCGCGCCAGCCCATGGCGATGCCGTCGCCGGTGGCGGTATCGGGGTTGGTCGTATACAGATAGACTTTGCCGGCGCCACCCGTGGCCAGCACAACGTGCGCGGCATCGATGGTGACCACCTTGCCGGCCACGCGGTCCAGTGCGTACAGGCCGTAACAGCGCCGGTCGCTGCGGCCCAGTTTGACTCCGGTGATCAGATCGATCGCCAGGTGGCCTTCGAGAACGGCGATGTTGGGATGCGCCTTGACCCTGGCTTCCAGGGTGGTCTGCACTGCATGACCGGTGGCGTCCGCGGCGTGGATCACCCGCCGGTGACTGTGTCCACCCTCCCGGGTGAGGTGGTAGCCGAAATCGAAGGAAGCATCGCGGGTAAAGGGAACGCCCTGGCCAATCAGCCATTCGATCGCTTCGCGGCCGTGCTCCACGACGTGACGAACCACTTCGTGCTGGCAAAGCCCCGCGCCCGCGATCTCCGTGTCCCGGATATGCGCGTCCGGGGAATCGTCCTTGGCCAGTACTGCTGCGATGCCGCCCTGAGCCCAGTTGCTGGCTCCGTCGAGCAGCCGCAGCTTGGTGACGACGGCGATCCGGCAGCGCTCGGCCAGGTTGAGGGCCACGGTGAGGCCGGCCAAGCCACTGCCTACAATGGCCACATCGAAGCGCGTCATGACTCTGTTTCCGCGAGATTGACCGCGGATTGTACCCGGCACCTGCGTGCGGGCGCTGCCTTCGCCTTCGTCAGGTACCCGAGGGAATGAACTTATCGCTCCGGCCGGCGGTCTGTGCAGTGTCGAATCACGGTGCATTTCCTGGAGCGGGGACGGCGGGTATACTGACGCGCCCTTTGGAACGGCGCCGGAAGGCATCCAGGGGCAATCCAGGAAATGTGGCTAGATGGGCGACCGTGAAGTTGACCAGCAGCTCGTCGAGCGCGCGCAGCGAGGCGATAAGCAGGCATTCGAGTTGCTGGTCGCGAAATACCAGCGAAAGCTGGCACGCCTTCTTTCGAGGTTCATTCGTGATCCGGCGGAAGTCGAAGATGTGGCGCAGGAGGCGTTCATCAAGGCCTACCGAGCATTGCCCTCGTTCCGGGGCGATAGCGCCTTTTACACCTGGCTGTACCGGATCGGCATCAACACCGCAAAGAACTACCTGGTGGCGATGGGTAGAAGGGCTCCAACCACCACGGAGTTCGAGGCCGAAGAGGCCGAGAACTTCGAGGATGGCGAGCAGCTCCGGGATCTGAACACCCCGGAAGCGGAGTTGATGAGCAAGCAGATCGCCGCGACCGTGAACCAGTCGATGGAAGAACTGCCTGAGGAATTGAGAACCGCGATTACGCTGCGCGAGATCGAGGGAATGAGTTACGAGGACATCGCATCCGTCATGAACTGCCCGATCGGGACGGTGCGCTCGCGGATTTTCCGCGCCCGGGAGACGATCGCGGCGAGGCTGCGTCCCCTGCTCGGGACGGCAAAGGATAAGAGGTGGTGAGCATGGAGCGCGTTTCGGCGTTGATGGACGGCGAATTGGAGGCAACCGAGGCAAACGATCAGCTCGAGCGTATGAAGGAAGACCCGGAGCTTCGCTCGGCTTGGGACACGTACCACGTGATCGGCGACGTGCTGAGGGGCCATGGGGTGGTCTCCCGGGGTTTCGTCCAGCGAGTGGCGGCCCGCATCGAACGGGAACCGCCGGTTCTCGCCGCCAGACGCTTCGACAGGCGGTTCGCCCTCCACATAGCGCTGCCGCTGGCGGCTTCGGTCTGCGCGGTGGCGGTGGTGGGTTGGCTTGCCCTCTATGATCCGTCTCAGGGCCCGCGCGCGCCCCTCGCCCAAAACCAGCAAGCCCCCGCGACGGTCCAGTCCATGCCGGACCCGGCCGCGCGCATGGTACCGGCGGCGGTCGCAGTCAACGAATATCTGCTGGCCCATCAGCAATTCTCGCCGCGAACCGCTCTCCAGGGCGTAGCGTCCTACATGCTCACCGTCTCGGCGCAGGGCGTGGAGAACGAGTGAGCGCTGGTATGCGCTTGCCGCTGTATACCGCCGTCGTTTGTCTCGGACTCGCGGCTGCAGCCGGGGCCGCCGATACGCTGGAGCAGGACGAAGCGCTCGCGATTCTGCAACGCATCGCCGACGCTGCGCGCAAGCTGGACTACGTCGGCACGTTCGTCTATCAGCACAGCGACCGTTTCGAGACCTCGCGCATCGTTCACTACGTGGACACGACAGGGGAGTACGAGAAGCTGGAGACCCTGGACGGCCCGCGCCGCGAAGTCATTCGCAACAACGATGAGGTTCTGTGCTATTACCCTGACGCCAAGATCGTACGAAGCGAAAAACGGGTCGCGCGCAGGACGTTCCCCGCGCTGCTGCCGGATCAGCTCAGTTTGCTGACCGAGTTCTACCGGATCAAGAAGGGCGTTCCCGAGCGCATCGCCGGACACGATTCTCAAGCCCTCGTGCTGGAGCCCAAGGATGGATTGCGCTATGGCCACAAGCTGTGGGCCGATGCCCATACCGGGCTGCTGCTCAAGGCGCGCATGATCGACGAGCGCAACCGGGTGGTCGAGCAGTTCAGCTTCACCCAGGTCGAGATCGGCTCGGGCGTCACCAGGGAGATGGTGGCGCCTTCCTTCAACGTCCGGCTGCCCGAATGGCGGTTCGACCGTTTCGCCCACAACATGGTGTCTGGTGCCGAATCCGGCTGGACGGTGAAACAGTATCCGGCCGGCTTCCGTAAGATCATGGAACTGCGGCGCAGCAAGCAGGGCAGCACCGTGCCCATCACGCACCTGGTGTACTCGGACGGCCTGGCCGCAGTATCGGTGTTCATCGAACCGCTCGCCACGCGCAGCAAGGTCCACGAAGGGCTTTCGCGGCAGGGGGCGATCAACATCTACACGCGGACGATCGACGATCAGGTGGTCACGGTGCTGGGCGAGGCGCCGGCATCGACCGTCATGCTGATCGCCAACTCGGTGTCTTTCCAAGGCAGATGAGAGCGCCACACGCCCTGCAGCTGTTTCTCGCGGTTCTCTGGAAATTCCGACAATGCTGAAGAGAATCCTCAACGTCATCCTGCTGGTCCTTCCGGTTGCCGCGGCGGCGCAACTGCCGGACTTCACCGAACTGGTCGAAAAGCACGGCGCGGCGGTGGTCAACGTCAGCACTTCCCAGACGGTGCGCAACCAAGGGCAGTTCCCGGTACCTGAGGACGATCCGTTCTTCGATTTCTTCCGCAGGTTCGGTCCCCAGCCGCGTGAATACGAGTCGCGCTCGCTCGGCTCGGGGTTCATCATCACGCCGGACGGCTACATCCTGACCAACGCTCACGTCGTGCACGCGGCCGAGGACATCACCGTCAAGCTCAACGACAAACGCGAGTTCAAGGCCAAGGTGATCGGTTCGGACCGGCGTACCGATGTGGCCGTCATCAAGATAGACGCGAGCGGACTGCCGGCGGTAAAGATCGGCGATCCGAACCAGCTCAAGGTCGGCGAATGGGTCCTGGCCATCGGTTCGCCTTTCGGTTTCGAAAATACCGTCACGGCGGGTATCGTCAGCGCGAAGGGGCGCTCGCTGCCTCAGGAGAACTACGTTCCCTTCCTCCAGACCGACGTGGCGATCAATCCCGGCAACTCGGGCGGACCATTGTTCAATCTGAAGGGAGAGGTCGTCGGCATCAATTCGCAGATCTACAGCCGCACCGGCGGTTTCATGGGGCTCTCCTTTGCCATTCCGATCGACGTCGCGATGGACATCGCCGACCAGTTGCGCGCCACGGGGCGTGTCACGCGAGGGCGTATCGGTGTGGTCATTCAAGAGGTCACGCGGGAACTGGCCGAATCCTTCGGCTTGCCCAAAGCGCAGGGAGCGCTGGTCAACTCGGTGGAAAAGGGCGGCCCGGCGGAAAAGGCCGGCATCGAGCCCTCGGACGTGATCCTCAAGTTTGCCGGCAAGCCGGTCGCCAGTTCCGCCGATCTGCCGCGCATCGTAGCTCAGACCAAGCCGGGAACTAAAGTCACGGCGCAGATCTGGCGCAAGGGCTCCACGCGCGACGTGACGATCACGGTCGGCGAACTCACCGAGGAGCGCAGTGCGGCGCGTCCACCACGTCAGGGAAGCGAAGGCAAGTCCGGCAACACCGTGGCCAGGCTCGGGCTAACGCTGTCAGAACTGGGCAGCGAGCAACGCAAGGAGCTTGGCGTAGCGGGTGGCCTGCTGGTCGAAGACGCGCAAGGCCCGGCGGCGCGGGCGGGCATCCGGCGCGGGGATGTCATCCTGGCGCTGAACAACCACGACGTGAAGAGCGTCGAACAGTTGACCCAGCTCCTGGCTCAGTACGAGCGGGCACGCAGCGTCGCCGTGCTCGTGCGGCGCGGGGAGGGGGCCATCTACGTGCCGATACGGCTCGACGCGAACTGACTGGGGCGCAAAAGCCCCCTCGGGGGGCGACATTCCGATACAATGCGCGCCTTTGATCAAGGCTTGAAAGGGCACTTCGGTGCCCTTTTTTCTGATGCAGCGTATCCGCAACTTCTCGATCATCGCCCACATCGACCACGGCAAGTCCACGCTTGCAGATCGCTTTATCCAGCTCTGCGGCGGTCTGTCGGACCGGGAAATGGAAGAACAGGTGCTCGATTCGATGGACCTCGAGCGCGAACGCGGCATCACCATCAAGGCCCAGACGGCCGCGCTGCGCTACCGGGCGCGCGACGGACTGCAATACCTCCTGAACCTGATCGACACGCCGGGTCATGTCGATTTTTCCTACGAAGTGTCGCGCTCGCTGGCGGCGTGCGAAGGGGCGTTGCTAGTGGTGGACGCCTCGCAGGGGGTAGAAGCCCAGACAGTCGCCAATTGCTACACCGCGATCGAGCAGGGCGTGGAAGTCGTTCCGGTGCTCAACAAGATCGACCTGGCTTCGGCCGATCCCGAGCGAGTAATCTCCGAGATCGAGGACATCATCGGCATTCCGGCAAAGGACGCGCTGCGCGCCAGTGCCAAGACCGGGGAAGGCGTACAGGACCTTCTCGAGGCGGTCATCGCGCGCATTCCGCCCCCGCGGGGCAATCCCGAGGCGCCGCTGAAGGCGCTCATCATCGACTCCTGGTTCGACAACTATGTGGGCGTGGTGATGCTGGTCCGGGTCTTTGACGGCATGCTGAGCACCGGAGACCGGATTCTGCTGATGTCAACGCGCGCCGCCTACTCTTGCGAGCAGACCGGCGTGTTCACGCCCAAGGCCCAGACCTGCGACAGCCTGTGCGCCGGGGAAGTGGGATTCGTGATCGCCGGCATCAAGGAACTCAAGGCCGCCCGCGTCGGCGACACCATCACCCGCGCCGATCGTCCCGCGACCGAACCGCTGCCGGGATTCAAGGAAATCAAGCCCCAGGTTTTCGCCGGCCTCTACCCCGTGGAGTCCAGCGACTACGAAGCGCTGCGCGATGCGCTGGAGAAACTACATCTGAACGACGCGTCGCTGCGCTTCGAGCCAGAAACTTCGCAGGCGCTGGGCTTCGGGTTCCGCTGCGGCTTTCTCGGCCTCCTGCACATGGACATCGTGCAGGAGCGCCTGGAGCGCGAGTACGGAATGAACCTGATCACGACCGCGCCTACCGTGGTCTATCAGGTGGTGTTGCGCGATGGCACCCTCATCGAGGTGGAAAACCCCTCTAAGTTGCCCGAGGCAGCCAAGATCGAGGAGATCCGCGAGCCGATCATCAGCGCGACCATTCTGGTTCCCCAGGACTATGTCGGTCCGGTCATGACCCTGTGCAATAGCAAGCGCGGAGTCCAGCGCAACATGCAGTACATGGGGCGCCAGGTGATGCTGACCTACGAGCTGCCGCTCAACGAAGTAGTCCTCGACTTCTTCGACAAGCTGAAGTCGGTGTCCCGTGGATACGCTTCGCTCGATTACGATTTCAATGAGTTTCGCGCCGGCGACTTGGTCAGGCTCGACATCCTGATCAACGGCGAGCGGGTCGACGCGCTGTCTCTGATCGTGCATCGGTCAAATGCGCAGAGCCGAGGCAGAGAACTCGCGACCCGGATGCGCGAGCTGATTCCAAGGCAGATGTTTGACGTCGCGGTCCAGGCCGCCATCGGTTCCCAGATCATCGCCCGCGAGAACGTCAAGGCCCTGCGCAAGAACGTCCTGGCCAAGTGTTACGGTGGAGACGTCACCCGCAAGAAGAAGCTGCTCGAAAAGCAGAAGGCGGGAAAGAAACGCATGAAGCAGGTCGGCACGGTAGAGATCCCGCAGGAAGCTTTTCTCGCCATCCTGCAAGTCGAAAGCAAGTGAGAAATAAGAAATGAACTTCGCGCTGCTCATGCTGGTGCTGCTGGTGGTCACCGGCGCCATCTGGGTCACCGACCGCCTGTGGCTTGCCCATAGGCGGGGCGCCGAGCAGAAGGAACCGTGGTGGATCGAGTATCCGAAAAGCTTTTTCCCGGTGATCCTGATCGTCTTCCTGCTGCGCTCCTTTCTGGTCGAGCCGTTCAAGATTCCGTCCGGTTCGATGATCCCGACCCTGCTGGTGGGTGACTTCATCCTGGTGAACAAGTTCACCTACGGAATCCGTCTTCCGGTCGTCAACACCAAGATCATCGAAGTCAACCGGCCGCAGCGCGGCGAGGTCATGGTGTTTCGCTACCCGGAGAACTCCTCGCTCGACTACATCAAGCGCGTGATCGGCCTGCCAGGCGACCGGGTGGAATACCGCAACAAGCGCCTGACGATCAACGGAGAGCTGTTGCCTGTGGAGATGGGCGAGGACTTCCAGTACATGGAGTCGGGGCTGTCGTATGTCCGCGCTATGAAGTTCTGGGAAACGCTCGACGGGCGCCGCCATGCGATCGTCATCAACCCGGACGCACCTCCGATACAACTGGCGAGCGTCAGGCAATTCCCCCTGCGAGATCACTGCGAGTACAATGATTCTGGTTTTGTCTGCACGGTACCGCCCGACCACTACTTCATGATGGGGGACAACCGCGACTCCAGCTCCGACAGCCGCTACTGGGGGTTCGTCCCGGAGCGCAACATCGTGGGGAAGGCCTTCCTCATTTGGTGGAACTTCGGCGAACTGGGCCGCATCGGTTCTCGCATTCATTGAGAGGGAGCGCAAATGAAGCGTCAGCGGGGAATAACCTTCGTCGGGATGATCTTCGTCGGAGCGCTGATCGTGCTGGTCGCGATTGTCGGCATACGGCTGGTGCCGGCCTACATCGAATACGCGACCATCCTCAACCACGTGCGGGAGCTGGCACGCTCTCCCGATGCCAAAGCCGCCTCCATAGCTGAAATCCAGCAGCTTTTCAATCGCCGCGCGCAGATCGACGACATCCGTTCGGTCAGCGGGGCGGATCTGGAAATCACCAAGGACGGCGAACAGGTTAGCATCGTCGCCGTGTACTCCAGGAAAGTGAAGTTGCTGGGCAACGTCAGCGCCTGCATCGACTTTACCGCGGCGAGCGAGTAACCCCTCCCGGGCATGCGTTCGGATGCGCTGGCGGAAAAGCTTGGTCATCAGTTTCGTGATCCGCGCCTGCTCAGGCAGGCGCTGACTCACAGGTCATACGGAGTGCCTCACAACGAGCGCCTGGAATTTCTGGGCGATTCGGTGCTCAACTGCGTCATTGCCCGCCTGCTCTACGACCGCTTCACCGGACTCGCGGAAGGAGAGCTGTCGCGGGTGCGCGCAAACCTGGTGAATCAGAACTCGCTGTTCGAAATCGCCAGCCGCCTGGGCATCGGCGAGCAAATCCTGCTCGGCGAAGGCGAGCTGAAGAGCGGCGGTTTTCGCCGGCCTTCGATTCTGGCCGATGCGCTGGAGGCGCTGTTTGGTGCCGTGTTCATCGACGCCGGTTTCGACTCAGCGGAAGCCGTAATCCGGAGATTGTTCGAGCCCATCGTGGCCGCCACGGATCCGTCGGCTATCATCAAGGATCCGAAGACCCGCTTGCAGGAGCTGCTGCAGGGGCGCCGCATGGGGCTGCCGCAGTATTCGGTTGTGCAGATCAGCGGCGAAGCCCACGAGCAGCTTTTCCGGGTGGAGTGCGTCATTCCCGAGCTGGACATTCGTTGCTTTGGCGAAGGATCCAGCCGTCGCGCGGCAGAGCAGGCCGCGGCGAAGGCGGCCTACGACTTGGCTGCCGCACGCTGATCGGACGGCATGACTTTCAGGGCAGGATACGTCACCATCGTCGGGAGGCCCAACGTGGGCAAATCGACGCTGCTCAACCGGCTGGTTGGAGCGAAAATAAGCATCGTGTCGCGCCGCCCGCAGACCACACGCCACCGGGTGCGGGGGATCGTGACCGAGCCCGACGCACAGCTGGTTTTCGTGGATACGCCCGGCTTTCAGACGGCGCACTCCTCCGCGCTCAACCGGCTGATGAATCGCGCCGTGCTGCGCAGTCTCGAGGACGTGGACGCCGTGCTCGCCGTCGTCGAGGCGGCGGGCATCCGCAACGAGGATCGGGCGATCCTGCAACTGATCCCCGGGAACTTGCCGGTGGTGCTGGCCATCAACAAGATCGATTTGCTCAAGGACCGCAGAACACTGTTGCCGATGATTGCGCAGGCGGCGCGGTTGCAGGATTTCGCCGCCATCGTGCCCATCTGCGCGCGCCAGGGCAGCCAGCTCCACGAACTTGTGGACGCGCTCAAGCCGCATCTGCCGCCGGGCGAAATGCTGTTCGACCCCGAGATGGTGACCGATCGCAACGAGCGCTTTCTTGCCTCCGAGCTGGTGCGTGAGCAATTGTTCCATGCGTTGGGCGCGGAGCTGCCCTACCGAACGACCGTTGTTGTGGAGGCGTTCGCCGAGGAGGCGCATCTGCGGCGCATTCACGCATCGATCATAGTCGACAAGAAAAACCAGAAGGCGATCGTGATCGGCGCCAAGGGCGAGAGACTCAAGGCGATCGGCACCCGCGCACGCAGGCAAATGGAACGGATATTTCAAGGCAAGGTACATCTCGAGCTGTGGGTACGGGTCAAGCAAGGCTGGGCCGATGACCCGCGACTGCTCAAGAGCCTGGGATACGAGTGAGCAAGGCGGGCAACCAGGCAAGCCGGCAGGAGCTCGGTTTCGTACTGCACGCTTACCCGTTCCGCGAGACCAGCCTGGTGGTCGAGATCTTCACACGCGGCAGCGGGCGCCTGGCCATGGTGGCGCGTGGAGCACGGCGCGCAAGCTCGATCCTGCGGGGCCATCTCATGGCGTTCCAGCCGTTGCTGCTCTCCTGGGGCGGCAAGAGCGAACTGCGCACGCTGTACAGATCCGAATGGCAGGGCGGAATGGCCCAGCTCCGGGGGCTGGGCCTGATCTGCGGCTTCTATCTGAACGAGCTGCTGCTGCGCTTCCTGCTGCGGGAGGATCCCCATGAAACGCTGTTCGACACCTACCGGGAATCGATCGCCGCGCTGGCCGGCAGCGGAGATTACGCGGCCACCCTGCGGCGCTTCGAGAAGAATCTGCTGCGCGAAATGGGTTACGCGCTCGCCCTTGAACGGGAGGCCGACACCGATGTTCCGATCGATCCGGCGCGACTATACGCCTATGTCATCGAACGCGGGCCGGTTCCAATGGAGAAGGCACGCGACCCAGCGATCGAGGTTCGCGGCAAGACGCTGCTCGACCTCGCGTGCGACAATTACTCCGATCCCGTGACGTTGCAACAGGGCAAGATCCTGATGCGCCAGCTTGTCGCGCACTATCTCGGCAGCCGCACCTTGCATACCCGGCAGCTCCTCCTGGATCTGCAGCAGCTCTGATTGCCGGGCTCGAGCCATGACCAAGCTCAGCGTCAACGTCAACAAAATTGCGTTGTTGCGAAACTCACGCGCCGTCGGCATTCCCAACTTGGTGCGCCTAGCGCGCATCGCGCTCGAAGCCGGCGCGCACGGCATTACCGTTCACCCCCGGCCCGACCGCCGTCATATCCTGCCAGAAGACGTGATGGAGCTGAACGCACTGATCGCCGCGCACCCTGGCGTGGAGTACAACATCGAGGGCAATCCCTTCTACCAGGTCATGGAGCTGGTAGCCTCGGTACTGCCCGATCAGTGCACCCTCGTGCCGGACGAACCAAAGGCCTTCACCTCCGATCATGGGTGGGATCTGCGGCAGGATGGGGAGCGTCTGCGACCGATCGTCGCCCAGTTGAAACGGCTCGGTGTGAGAGTCAGCCTCTTCATGGACCCGATCCCAGAGAACATGATTCGAGCAAAAGAGGTCGGCGCCGACCGCGTGGAACTATATACCGAACCATATGCGAGAGCCTTCTCCACCTCGGACGAAGCCGCTGCGCTCGAGCGCTACGCCGCGGCGGCCCGCGCGGCGCGCGAAGCCGGGCTCGGTATCAACGCCGGACACGACTTGAACCGCGAAAACCTGACCGCCTTCCTGCGAGCCGTACCCGATGTCTTGGAAGTCTCCATCGGTCACGCGCTGGTCTCCGATGCCCTGGAGTTCGGCATGGCGAAGAGCGTAAGCTTGTATCTGGACGCGATCGCGCGAGGCAGCGCGCAATGATCGCCGGAATCGGGATCGATCTGGTGGAGATAAGCCGCGTGGAGCGGATGCTCGCTGCCTACGGCGACCGATTCGTCGAACGGGTACTCACGCCCGTCGAGCGCGACGACTACCGTGGGAGCACCAAGCAGGCGTGGTTTCTGGGCGGCCGCTTCGCCGCCAAGGAGGCGCTTTCCAAGGCGCTCGGCACCGGTTTGCGCTTCCCGGTGACACTGCAGGCGATCAGCGTAATCAGGGACGATCGCGGACGTCCCGGTCTGCGGTTCGGAGAAACGCTGGCGGGACATCTGCAGCACAACCGGATCGCTAGGGTGCATCTGTCGATCACGCATGAGAAGGACTTGGCCTGCGCGATCGTCGTGCTGGAGTCGCAATCATGAAGGAACTGCCGCTGGGTCCGGTGATGGTGGATGTGCGTGGGACGCGCCTGGAACGCGACGACATCGCTCGCCTGCTGCATCCCCTGACCGGAGCAGTCATTCTGTTTGCGCGCAACTACGAGGATACGCGACAGATCTCGGAGCTATGCCGGAAGATTCGCGCGCTGCGGGACCCTTCCTTGCTGATCGCGGTGGATCACGAAGGTGGTCGCGTCCAGCGCTTCCGCGAGGGTTTCACGCCGGTTCCACCGATGCGCGCGTTCGGCCGGCTGTGGGATTGCGACCCGCTCCGTGCACGCGCTGCCGCACGCGAGGCCGGAGTACTCATCGCGCTGGAGCTAGGCGCCTGCGGCGTGGATTTCAGCTTCACCCCAGTGCTCGACCTCGACTACGGAACAAGCACGGTCATCGGAGATCGCGCGTTTCATCGCAACGCCGAAGCGGTCACGCAGCTGGCCGGCGCGCTGATCGAGGGTCTGCGGGAAGCAGGCATGGCGAGTGTCGGAAAGCATTTTCCCGGTCACGGATTCGTTGCAGCCGATTCGCACATCGCATTGCCGGTGGACGAGCGTCCGATGGAGCAGATCGAACGCGAAGATCTGCTTCCTTTCGCGCGCCTTGCGTCCCGGCTGGCGGGCGTAATGCCGGCCCACGTGGCCTATCCGAGGGTCGATTCGGTACCAGCGGGGTTTTCGGCGATCTGGCTGCGGCAGATTCTGCGTGAGCGATTGGGGTTCCGCGGAGTGGTTTTCAGCGACGATCTGACGATGGAAGGCGCTTCGGTCGCCGGCACCATCGAGCGTCGGGCCCGCAGCGCTTTTGAGGCCGGCTGCGACATGGTGCTCGTCTGCAACCGGCCTGCCGAGGCGGAAGCCTTGCTGAGCGCGCTTGAGCGCGAGCCGCCCGTGTCCGACTGGCAGCGCCTGCTCGCGCTGCGCTCGCAGCCGCGCGTGCGGTCGGTCGCGGCGCTGCCGGCCTCGCGAGAAAGGCGGCGTGCGCTGCAAGCGCTGGCGGCGCTTGAGGGCAGCCACTCCGCATGAATCCGCGTGGTCATTCCAATCATGCTCACCCGGGCGGGGGGCTTCCAGGGCTGTACGTGGCCTTGGGGGCTACCGCTGGCTTCGCCTCAGTCGAGTTGCTTGCCGGATGGTGGTTCAATTCGCTGGCGCTGTTGAGCGATGCCGGCCACATGTTCTCCGATGCCGCCGCGCTCGCCCTCGCAGTGCTGGCCGCGCTCATCGCCCGGCGACCAGCCGGGGCGCGCCACTCCTACGGTCTTGCGCGTGCAGAGGTCATCGCCGGATTCGTGAACGGTCTGTTGCTGCTCGCGGTGGTCGTGATGATTTTCGTGGAAGCGGTGGCGCGCCTGCTCGAACCCGAAGCGGTTCAGGGCATGGGTGTAGCGGTGGTCGCCGCGCTCGGCCTGACCGTGAATCTCGCGGTGATCTACGTTCTGGGCCGCGGCGGACAGGACTTGAACACCCGGGCGGCCACGCTGCATGTGTTCGGGGACCTCGTCGGCTCGGTCGCCGCGCTCACCTCGGGAGCGGTGATCCACTTCACCGGCTGGCAACCGATCGACCCGCTCTTGTCGATCGTCATTGCACTGCTCATCCTCGCGTCGACGCTGAGGCTGGTGCGCGAAGCACTGCACGTGCTGATGGAAGGCGTGCCAGCCGGGATCCAGTTGCGTGAGGTGGGGATGGCGCTGGCCCAAGTCCAGGGGGTGCGCTCCGTGCACGACCTGCACATCTGGACCATTTCCAGCGGGCAGGTGGCGTTGTCGGCCCATCTGGACGTCGACGACCTCGCGCGATGGCCCCAACTGCTAGAGGAGGCGAGGCGCGCGCTGCAGCGCCGCTTCGGCATCGAGCATGTCACGCTGCAGCCTGAACAGCTGGGGGGCGTGAACCCAGGACATCAGGCCCGGGTGAGGATCCTGCCGCGGCCAAAGCGCGATGACGCGGACCGCCAATAACGCGGCTCAGGCGCGCTCGACGTACTCTCCGGTGTCGGTGTTGACCTTGATCCTGGCGCCTTCCTCGATGAACTGCGGAACCAACACGCTGATGCCGGTCTCGAGCCTGGCCGGTTTGAAGGACCCGGTGACGGTGGCGTTCTTGACGGCAGGTTCGGTCTGCACAACGGTCAGTACGACAGTGGAGGGAAGCTGTATGCCGATTGGACGTTCGTTGTGGAAGTTCACCTGCACGTCGGTGTTGGGCAGCAGATAGCCGGCCTGGCCTTCGAGGAACTCGGCCGGAAGCGTCAGCTGTTCGTAGGTTTCCTTGTCCATGAATACGTAGCTGTCGCCATCCTTATAAAGGAACTGCATTTCGCGCGGCTCAACATAAGCGCGCTCGACCTTGTCCTCGGTGCGGATGCGCTCGTTGCGCTTGGTGCCGCTTTCCAAGTCCTTCATTTCCACTTGCATGAACGCGCCGCCACGGCCCCCGACGTGCACGTGATAGCTCTTCAGGACGCGCCAGACCCGCTTGTCCATTTCGATGAGGTTGCCGGCGCGGATTTCGGTAGCCAGGACTTTCGGCATCGGATCGATTGCTTACTTGCAAAAGGAGGCGCATTGTACACTGGGAAATTGCGGCCAAGTCCGGAACGAACAGGCCACCGGCTTCGGGCCGTGACAAGCGGATAACAGGCCGTGCCGCGAGCCGTACAGTCATTTTCTGCCGAGTGCCAGTGCTGCCACCGGCTGGCCATGTTCCTAAGAGAAATTCGCCGGCAATATCCCACCTACTACGCCAGGCCGGTACCTTCTTTCGGCGTCTCGTGGCCCCGGTTGCTGATCGTCGGGCTCGCCCCGGGATTGCACGGCGCCAATCGCACTGGACGGCCCTTCACGGGCGACTCTGCGGGACAGTTGCTTTACCGGACGCTATATCGGTTCGGGCTTGCTTCGCGCCCGTATTCGCTGGCCGCCGATGACGAACTGCGGTTGATCGGCTGTCGCATCACCAATGCCGTGCGTTGCGTGCCACCGCAGAACAAACCCACAGCGGGCGAACTCGTTCAGTGCAACGGGTATCTGAAAGCCGAGCTCGAGACATTGCAACCCCGGCCGGCCATTCTGGCCTTGGGCAAGGTTGCGCACACTGCCGTATTGGCTGCCTGCGGCGTGCAGCAGGCCGAGTATCGCTTCGCCCACGGCGCCGAGCATGCGTTACCTGGCGGCGCGCATCTGTTCGATAGCTATCATTGCTCCCGTTACAATACCCACACCGGCCGCTTGACCGAAGGCATGTTCGCAGCGGTGCTTGCGCGAATCGCAGAGTATTTCCGCGCACCGTGCAAACAGCCCCGGAACTGCTGACTTCTCCCATGCCTTCCAGCTTCAACAGCACCGGGCTGATCGGCGCGCTGCCGCACCTTCCCGGAATCTATCGCATGTTGAATGCAGCCGGCGAGGTGCTCTACGTAGGCAAGGCACGCGACCTCAAGAGGCGCGTCGCATCGTACTTTCAGAAAGCCGGCTCCCAGACGCCGCGAATTCAACTGATGCTCAGCCAGGTTGCAGCCATCGAAACGACGGTGACGCGCTCCGAGTCCGAGGCACTGCTGCTCGAAAATAACTTAATAAAGACTTTAAGACCACGATATAACATACTGTATAGAGACGACAAATCTTATCCCTATGTCGTGCTCACCGGACATCCCTTTCCCCGGCTCGGCTTTTATCGGGGCGGCCTGGATAGAAGCAACCGGTACTTTGGGCCATTCTCCAGCGCGAGCGGTGTGCGCGAGAGCATTCAGCTTATGCAGAAGGTCTTCGGGCTCAGAACCTGCGCAGACACGGTGTTCGCCAACCGCTCCAGGCCCTGCTTGCTATACCAGATCAAACGCTGCAGCGGTCCTTGCGTGGGCCTGATCAGCCACGCCGACTATGCCGAGAACGTCCACGGCGCTGCCCTGTTTCTCGAGGGGCAGGAGGACGAAGCCCTGAAACGCCTTGAGGCGAGGATGCTGGCCGCGTCCGAACGGCAGGATTATGAGCAGGCTGCGGTGCTGCGTGACCAGATACGGGCGCTTTCCAAGGTGCGCGAGACGCAGTTCGTCTCCTCCGGGAAGAGCAGGATCGATGCCGATGTCGTGGCTCTGGCTTCCGCACAAGGACTTCTGTGCGTGAATCTGGTGATGATTCGCGGAGGAACGCATCGCGGGGACAAGAGCTATTTTCCGCAGAATGCCCGCGAACAGGACGAAGAAGAAGCCCTCGAAGCCTTTCTGGCGCAGCACTACCTCAATCGCGAGGTGCCCGCGCTGATCGTGGTCAATCGGCCGATCGATACCCGGGGATTGCAGGCACTGCTCTCGCAGCAAGCTCACAAGAAGGTCCAGATTTCGACTCGCCCCACAGGTGATCGCAGAGTTTGGGCACGGATGGCGGAAAAGAACGCGCAACTGGCCATCGCCCAGAGACTCGGTAGCCAGGCAACTCAGGAGGCACGGCTCTTCGCCTTGCACGAAGCACTGGGGTTGCACGAGCCAGTGCAACGCATCGAGTGCTTCGACATCAGCCACACGATGGGAGAGGCCACGGTGGCGTCCTGCGTGGTCTACGACCGCGCCGCCATGCAGCCTGGCGAATACCGGCGCTTTAACGTTTCCGGAATCGAGCCCGGTGACGACTACGCCGCCATGCGGCAGGTGCTGGAGCGGCGCTACCGCCGCGTCTTGGAAAGCGAAGGCAAGCTCCCAGACTTGATCCTGATCGACGGAGGCAAGGGTCAGGTGTCCAGCGCCCATCAGGTTCTTGCCGAACTGGGCATCGGCGATGTCGCTTTGCTCGGGGTCGCCAAGGGCGAAAGCCGCAAGTCCGGCCTCGAGCAACTGGTGTTTGCCGACGAACGGCCGGCCCTGCGATTGCCATCCGATCACCCGGGGCTGCACTTGCTGCAGCAGATCCGCGACGAAGCGCATCGGTTCGCGATCCAGGGGCACCGTCGTCGACGCGCCAAGACTCGCACCCGTTCGGTGTTGGAAGAGATCGAAGGCATCGGCGCCAAACGCCGGCAGAAGCTGCTGTCGCGCTTCGGGGGCATCCGCGGAGTGGTCGCCGCGAGCGTGGAAGAGCTTCAACAGGTCGACGGCATCAGCCGTGCGCTGGCCGAGCGCATTTACCAGCAGCTGCACTGACCTTCGGGAGACTGGATGCCGTTCAACGTACCCAATCTGCTCACCTGGCTGCGGATTTTCCTGATTCCGCTGCTGGTGCTGGTCTATTACCTCCCGCATGACTGGATGCCCACCCACAATCGCAACATCTTGGCCACGGCGATCTTCGTCCTCGCGGCAGCGACCGACTGGCTGGACGGCTGGCTCGCGCGCACCCTGAAGCAGACTTCACTGTTCGGCGCCTTTCTCGATCCGGTCGCGGACAAGCTCATGGTATCCACGGCGCTCGTCATGCTGGTGTGGCTAGCGCGCTGCGAAGCCTTCATCGCAGCGATCATCATCGGCCGCGAGATTGCGATCTCGGCACTGCGCGAATGGATGGCGAAAGTAGGGCAGAGCCGCAGCGTCGCGGTGTCGATGGTGGGCAAACTCAAGACCCTGTCGCAGATGATCGCGATCGCGCTGCTGCTCTACCACGATCCGCTGCTTGGGCTCAGCGCCCACCGGATAGGCACCTGGCTGATCTACCTCGCGGCGCTGCTCACATTGTGGTCGATGATCTATTACCTGCGCAGGGCGATTCCCGAGTTGCTGAGGCAGTGAGCTTTCTTGACAAGCAGGACTCCCCCCCTATAATTCCGCATTCCTCAAGCGGGAATAGCTCAGTTGGTAGAGCGCAACCTTGCCAAGGTTGAGGTCGCGAGTTCGAGACTCGTTTCCCGCTCCAGATCCCTCAGGGAAAACGGCGGAAGTCGTTTCGGTTGCAGCACCGCTCTGAGTGTCGCTGAAACGGCTCCGAAACCAGCCGTTTTCCCTTTTTAGTTTCAGTGGCGGGGTGGCAGAGTGGTTATGCAGCGGCCTGCAAAGCCGTGGACGCCGGTTCGAT
>DATMAN010000087.1 GCA_035560005.1 Burkholderiales bacterium
GCGTAGTGGCGCACATACTCCAGCGTGACGCGGTCAATGCCGGTCGGAATGGTCCCGACCGCGCGCCGGAACACCAGGCGCATCACGTCTATGAGGATGCCCGGGGCGCTCACCGCGCGTCGCGCAGCCAGGGCTTTCGCACGCGGCAGGTCTCGCCGAGCGAGAAATCCGGCCGCAGGTAGCTCAGGTTCGGGTTGTAGCAGGGGTCGTGGCGCATGCGGGCGCGCCAGCGCGTGCGCATGTAGCGGATCTCGCGCGCCACGCGCAGCTTCGCCCTCACCGTGACGTCGCGGCCGCGCGTGGCCGACTCGTGATGGATCAGCTCCGCGTGCGGCGTGAACACCACCCGGTATCCGGCTTCCTGCGCGCGCAGGCAGTAATCCACGTCGTTGAACGTGACCGGGAGCCGGCGCGTGTTCAGCCCGCCGAGGGCGCGGTACAGCCGCGTCCATGTCAGCAGGCAGGCGGCGGTCACCGCGGAGTACTCCTGCGCAAGCAGGGCGCGGCCGCAGTAGCCGGGTTCGTCGCGGCCAAGCCCGGCATGCAGGTGGTTGGCGCAGCCGCCGGGTCCGACCGTGACGCCTGCGTGCTGCACGCGGCCGTCCGGGTAGTAGAGCTTCGCGCCGACGACGCCCACTCCGGGCCGCAGGAGATATCCCGCCATTTCCTCCAGCCAGTCAGGCGAGATCACTTCGGTGTCGTCGTTCAGCAGGCAGAGCATGTCGCCCCCGGCCTGGCGCACGGCGAAATTGTTGATCGCGGAGTAGTTGAACCGCCGGTCGAAGCGCAGCACGCGCACACGCGGGCGCCGCGCCAGCTCCGCGAGATAATCGAGCGTTGCCGAATCGCGGCTGCCGTTATCCACGACGATCAGCTCGTAGTCCGGGTAGGTCGTACGCGCCAGCACGCTCTCGATGCAGGGCCGCAGCAGCGCGAGCGCGTCCCGCGTCGGCACGATGATGCTCACGCGCGGCGCAGGCTCCGGCAGCGCATACCGCGCCCGGTGTGCGCCGCCCGCCGCCGGCTCGACGCGCACGGCGAGTCCCTGCCGCCGGAAGCGGGCCTCCAGAGCGCGAATGCGCCAGTCGGCGAGCCCCGCGGGCTCCTCGGCCCCGCACCGGTGAAGAAGGATCGCCGGCACATGCGCGACCCGATCCCCGTACGCGTCCGTCACGCGAAGCAGAAGATCGTAGCTTCCGAACCGGCAGCACTCGGGAGTCAGGCCGCCCGCGCGGTGCGCCGCGTCGGCGCGCACGATCGCCGCCGCGCCGATGTAGTCGGCCGACTCGAAGTGCACCGGCGACCAGTCCGGCTTGAAACGCGGATCCGACCGCTTGCCGCCGGCATCAATGCGGTCGTCGTCCGAGTACAGGACGACCGCATCAGGCTGCTCCTCGATCTCGCGCGCGAACCAGTACAGCGAATGCGGGCGCAACCGGTCTCCTGCCCTGATGAGCATCAACCACTCCGCGCGTCCGGCCGAGGCAAGGGACGCATTGAAGGCGCGGAGCCAATCTTCGAGTTCGCCGCCGGCTTGCACCACGATGCACTCGCATCCGGCATAGAGCTGGTCTCGCGCCGATTCGAGCGTCCGCGCGAGGACCTGTTCCTCCGCTCCGGTCGCAAGCACCACGATCCGGAAGCGCGGCCGATTCTTCAGGCGCACGATGTCGGCGCGGATCGCGCGCACGTCGCGCGGGCGCAGCGTGTCGAACGCCCCGATCCAGTCGGCGTACTGTCGCGCGGGGTCCCGTACGCGAAAATCCGTCGCCGTGCGATACGCTCCGGGCAGGTCGCGCAGCGCGCGCCGCAGCGTCAAGTCCGCGCGGGCGCGCAGCTCCTCGGGCAGCGCCGCCCGCACGCGCAGGACGCGGTATCCCATCCGCAGCATGCGCTCGAACCGCCCGACCCGGCGCAGCGTAAGCCGCGCGCCATTGCCCTGCGCCCCCGCAGGCGGGCGCCAGAACAGCTCGACGACGTCGTCGGGCAGCCGGATCAGTTCATGCACCGTTCCCGCCAGCGTGACGAAAAGGGGAATTTCGAAAGGCCGACCGAGATCGGCGCGGCGGCGCACCACCAGCGTGGCGAAGGTGTACGGCGCCTGCGGCCCGAGCCGGGCATCCACGCGCACCCAGCCGCGCGGAGCATTGCGCCCCGCCGGATCGAAGCTGCACGGATTTTCCGAGACGACGAGAGTGCGCGAATCCACGGGCCGAAGTCTACTGTCCCGGCGCACGCCGGGTCTCCAGGCGAAACCGCGCGCTCCCGATCGCACGGCGGTTGCCGTCGGTGTCCACGGCGACCGCCTCGACAAGGTGCGCGCAGGGCGTCAGGCCGGCCGCCGGAATCGTCCCGGCGAATCCGGGGCGCTCGCACCCCGCATAGCCCGGCCACTCGCGGCACACATCGCTCCTCGCCCGGTCGGGAGCGAGAACCGCAAACCTCTTTCCGTCCAGAAGCAGCTCCACCCGGCTCACCCCGACATTGTCAAGCGCCCATCCGGCGACTGGAATTTCCGGACCCGAGACGACCTCATCGGGCGCCGGACGCTCCAGGGCACCAAACGGCGGCAGGCTTCGCTCCAGCCGCTCGGCAAGCTTTGCGATCGTCGCCGCGCTGCCGAGCATCAGATACGAGCGCGCGCGCACCACTCCGCGGGGCGCAAGGCCGAAGCGGAACACCGCCCGCACGTTGTTGAACACGCCCGGCTTCTGCCATCCCTGCCACTGCCGGAGCCGGTTCTCGGCGAGCAGGCCGACACCGTAGTCGAGTGCCGCATTCTGGTACGCGACCCAGCCGCGCGGCGAATCGAACCGCCTCGCGAAAAAGCCGTCGTTCGCCGGCCGGTCAATGGGCACACGCCGACCCTCCGAATCGAGGAGAACGTGCAGGTTTGGCGCCCCGCCCGCACCATTGGCCACGTACAGCGTCGGAAACTCCTGCGCGGTTGCCGCCCGTGCCTCGTCCGCGAGATTGACCGCCTCCAGTTCCAGTTCCACCACCAGATCGCCGACGAAGCGCAGCCGCTCGCGAAACCGCACATCCGCTTCGAGCGCGCGCGCATCGGCGCGCGCACACGCGCTGCTCGCGCACGTCGCCTCGCGCCAGTCGGGATTCCAGTGTAGCGGCGCGACCTCGACTTCGAGCGCGCCGTCCGCCGCCTGTACTGCGGTCACGCGTGAACCGACGTTGCACTTGTTGCCGCCCTGCACAGGGTTCCAGCCCAGAAAGGAGATGCTGTCCGGGCATCGCGCCGCAGAGCCCGTCCGGCAGCTCGCGTCGTGCGCGCATCCCTGCCGGACGCGGTCCGGATCGTAGAGCGCCATCTGCACCTCGCGGCCGGTATCGCCGGCGTCAATCACGTTGGTGGCCGGCGCCCCGGCGGCAAGTCCGAAGAACACGATGGCCCCGCCCCACTCGCGCCGCGCGGAGATTTTCACCCGCCCGCCCGGCCCCCAGAGCGTGTCGTCGGTGAATCCGGCCTCGCGGCTGACCGTGTACCTGCCGCTGCCCGGCGCGGTCGGCAGCAGATGGCGGTCCGGCGCACCCTGTGGCGGCACATCCGTGCAGGCGGGCGCTGCGCCTGCCGCTCCGGCGGCGAGGAGAATGCTCAGCGCGACGATGCGCGCTGCGTGGAGCGGATTCGCAGGCGACATGGATGCCCGCGATTCTGCAATTCCCGCGGACCCAAAAGAAAGGGGGCGGCAATGCCGCCCCCTTTCCCGACGACCGACGTTATTCGCGACCCGCCTTACTTTTTCTTCGCGGCACGCTGGGCTTGCAGCCACGCGTCCCGTTCGGCGATCGTCACTTTGCCGTCCTTGTTCGCATCCATGGCGTCGAAGTTCTTGCGGATGTTCGGGAAACCTTTCACCGCCGCAAGCTCGTCCTTGGACAGGCCCCCGTCACCGTTCTTGTCGGCTGCCTTAAACGTAGCCTCCCACTTCGCGCGTGCCTCCGCCTTTTGCTCCGCCGTCTTCGTGGGTGCGGGGGTCGTCGCCGGCGCCTGACCAAAGGCTATTGAAGCGGATGTGGCAAGCGCGATGGCCGCCGCCAGTGCTAACGCGTCGTTTCGTTTCAGCATTTTCGATCTCCTGTAAAGTGCGGTCCATATGAAACCGGCAGAGGAAAGTAACGCGCCACGTTCGCTTTGGTTGACGGAGATGCCCTCTTTTTACCGGTCGGCGGCCGACGACAACTATGTTGACCGGTCGGGCGCTGCCGACGGGTACGCTCGGGTGAGAGGGCTTATAGTGCTTTCTCGAACAAGGACGACCGGGGCACCCGGTGCCCCGCAAGGGCATATCGGATCATCAAGCGATCCAGTACGAGGAGTGACGCGAGCAGTTCAAGCACGAAGCGGCGACGTTGCTCTCAAGGGGAACCCAAATTTCCCTGGGTGTGGGAACCGAAAATTCCCCACCCGGTTCATGCGGTGGCCTCTTCGGAGCGGACGAGGCCGGCGGAACTTGTCAACAGGTTTGAGACACTGACTGGTGTGCATTTACTGTATCTCCCCGTTTCCGCCAGCCGGTTCGGCGGGTTGATCCAGACCGCCCTCGGTGGCTCGGCCGTCTGAGGCGCCCCATGTACGAACCGCTCGGGATTTTTGGCGTAGGCCGCCGCAAGGATTTCGCGACGCCGCGCCAGCACGGCGGCGGTTTGGCCGAAATGCACCATCGCCGGGGTGAGCAGCGCCAGCCCTGAGTGGTAATGCTCGTTGTTGTACCAGTCGAAGAACCCGCAGCAGAAGCTGCGCGCGTCCTCGATGCACCCGAACCGATCCGGAAACTCCGGCCGGTACTTCAGGGTCTTGAATTGGGCTTCCGAGAACGGGTTGTCGTTCGAGACGTGGGGCCGGGGATGGAGTCGACCCGTTTCCGTGGACGGTTTAGCGCTTGGGTCACAAGCGGTTATCCACAGGACGCGCGCCGGGCGCCTCGAACGCTACCGGGCGCGCGGCCCTGTGGGTAACCGCGCGCTCATGTTGCATTGAATGACGCAGCTCGAACTCGATCGGCGAGATTCTGCCAAGGCCCGAGTGACGCCGCGTCGGGTTGTACCAGCCTTCGATGAACTCGAAGATCGCCATCCTTGCTTCGGCCTTCGTGGCAAAGCGCCGGCGATCAAGGAGTTCGCATTCGAGCGTCGCGAAGAAGCTCTCGCACATGGCGTTGTCGTAGGCATCGCCCGCCGATCCCATGGAGGGCCGGATTTTCGCCGCCTTGCAGCGCAGCCCGAACTCGATCGAGGTGTACTGCGTGCCGTGATCAGAATGGTGAACGACTCCTTTGGCTTTACGTTGCCCCAGTGCCATGTTGAGCGCGGCAAGGACCAGTTCCGTCCTCAGGTGCTCGGCCATCGCCCAACCGACGATTCTGCGGCTCGAGGCATCGAGCACGACCGCCAGGAACAGGAACCCCGCCCGGGTTGGATTGGAGGTGATGTCGGCGACCCGGAGCCGGTTCGGGGCATCGGCGCTGAACTCCCGCTGCACCAGACCGGCCGCCGGTGTGGCATCGGCGTTCCGCGTCGTCTCGTGATCACGAACTTACGGCGGCATGCACCGCGAAGGCCCTCCCGCCTACATGAGCCGGGCGATGCGCTTCTTACCCACCCGGATGCCTTCATCGCGCAGGTCCTCCAGGATATTGGGCGCACCGTAGGCACCCTTGGAGCGCGCATGGTGGTGCCGGATGCGCGCCGTCAATTGCGCATCCCGGATCGCGCGCGCCGACGGCTCGCGCTTGACCCACGCGTCGTAGCCGCTCGGGGAGACTGCAAACACGCGACACATCGTCCTCACCGGAAACTCGACCTGGTGCGCCGTCACGAACCGGAAGACTTCTTCGGTGTCGTGTCGGCCCCCGTGCGAACCAGGCCGTGGCCTTTGCCAGGATCTCGCGCCCCAGCTTCACCTGGCGCAGCTCACGGCGCAGCTTCACCAGCTCTTCGCGTTCCAGGCTCGTCAGCACATCGCGGCGCTTGCCACCGTCGGCCTCGGCGCGCTTGACCCAGTTGCGGATCGTCTGCGCCGAGGGCTCGAACTCCTTCGCCAGCTCCTCCGGGCTGCCGCCGGCCCAGACCAACTCAATCAGTTTCTGCCGAAACTCAGGCAGCTATGCAATGCGACTGCGGGCCATCGTGGACCTCCCTTTCGACCAACATTGGAAAGTGTCCACGAAAGCGGGTCAACTCCAGGTAAAAAAACGGGGGATTACACTCACTCGTGAATAGCGCACGTCTCATGATTCACATTCGGGAAGTCGAAGAAGGCCTTGCCAGCGGGCGTTAAATCGCCACTTGCGTTGACCAGCTTCGCCATGACGACTTCTCCGCGCGCGTCAGCGCTGTAAGTCGTCCACCAAGAAAACCGCTCTATTCGACTGAGGGTCACGAATAGCATCAGCGAACCAGCACGCCAACGCGAATCATTCTTTTGTCCGGTCATTCGCAAACATGTGTCCGTACTGCTCCTGACTGGTTCGGTTCGCTCGAACTCATGATTGCAATTCGTTTCGGTTACCCAAATTGGCCTCGCTGCGAGAAAGCGGCCCCACTCTACGTCACCATATTTTTGCAGCAGAGACCCCAACTCCCGGTCAAAGTGCTGCAGGCGTGAGGAGAATTCCCTTACCCAAGTAGCATCTTGGCAATGGTATGAATGAATTGACAAGCGTCCTATAGATTCCGGATCACACAAGGGCTCGTCGTGGCAGGCCTTAAGAAAATCCGCAAACCAACGCTTAGCCTTTCGATGAACTGCAACGGTGGGTGACACGAGTGTAAGGTTCAGCGCCTTGGCGACAGGCTGTACATATTGGCCCCACATCCAAGCTGCTTCGCGCGGGGACAGATTAGACTGATTGCTCCCCCAAGGTTCATTGAAACCAAGGAGATATCGTGGCTTGACTCTGAGCCTGGAAATTACTGTCGACAGTACGGCGCGAATTTCGTCGGCTCCTCCCTTGCATAGAGGCCCATAGGCAGGAAGCTGCCGCCGAAATTCGGGTCTTGGCTTCACTGCCTGCTCTGGTGCACCTTCCCGTCGTGCGCTGCCATCCGGCCCCGGCAAATCGCACTTGGTGCCGTCCTCGCGCACCACAGTGCCCCCCCAGAGCATCGGTACGAACTCTACGCCAACACGGTTAGCCCAGTCGTAGAATCCGCGCGGGTGGAGACTATATGTGTAGAACCATGAAAATTTCCCCTCCATGGAGCGCAGCATCGCTTCTTCGACTTCGCGCGAGATGATAATTCCCCGTTTAGCGTTAGCTTGCTCCGCTAGCCGAAGACGTGCAGCCGGTTCCAGCTCGCGTATGCTTTGGATTTCACCGGCGTATGCTGCTTCCGCTACCGCCAGTATCAATGCGAGCAAGGCGACCCTGCGAGGCATCTCGTTAGAGCTATGGTGAAATCTGGGCCCTAGGCTACGTTTGAAGACGCCAGTTCGAGTGTCTTTCTCATGGGTTGCGACTCCGTCGCGGAATCTCGCCCCTTCAATCACTTTGGCCAGCCAGTGAAAGCCGCGCGGCCGCTTCCAGATGCCGCTGGCGCTGATGCCCAGCTTGAGGATCATGGCAAGCATCCCCCGCGCGTCCGGTACCCTTGGGCGCGAGAGCTATTGTCAAATCTGGTGGAGTTGCCCTGTTTCAGTGGACGGTTAAGTGTTGTGCTCACAAGCGGTTATCCACAGGCACGCGCGCGGGTGCTTCTATCGCAAACGAGTGTGCGGGCCTGTGGGTAAGCGTGCGCTCAGACTTCAAGGAATGGCGCCGCCTCGGGTTGTACCAGCCTTCGATGAACTCGAATGGCGCCATGCGCACTTTGGCTTTCGTCGCAAAGCGCCGGCGCGCGAGCAACTCGCATTCGAGCGTCGCAAAGAAGCTCTCGCACATGGCGTTGTCGTAGGCATCGCTCACCGTGCCCATCGAGAGCCGAACGCCGGCCTCCTTGCAACGAAGTCCGAAGCCAATCGACGTGTCCTGCGTGCCCTGGTCGCAGTGGTGCACGAGGCCGCGTGCACGGCGCTGGCCAATCGCCCTGTTGAGTGCCGCGAGCACCAGATCGGTCTTGAGATGCCCGGCCATCGCCCAGCCGAGGATTCTGCGGCTAAAGGCATCGAGGACTACGGCCAGGCACAGAAAGCCAGCCCACGTCGGGATGTAGGTTATATCGGCGACCCAGAGTCGATCCGGACCCTCGGCACCGAAGCGCCGCTCTACCTGATCCAGCGCCGGCCGTGCCTCGGCATCGCGCTGCGTGGTCACGACCCATTTGCGACGGCTGATCCCTTCGAGCCCTTGCGCCTTCATGAGCCGTGCGACACGCTTGCCACCGACGCGCTCGCCTTCGTTGACAAGCTCGGTATGGATTCTCGGCCTGCCGTAGGTGCCTCAAAGAGCCCGCGTGGATTGCCCGAATGCGGGCTCTGAGCTTCATGTCCTCGATCGCGCGGGCCGAAGGCGCGCGCTCTTGCCACGCGTAAAAGCCCGCTCGGAGAGACGCCGAACACGCGGCACATCGCTCTTGTCGGAAACATGGCCTGGTGCGCCGCTACGAATCCGAAGAGTTCTTGGGTTTCGTATCGGCCTCCCGCCCGAACCAGGCCGTGGCCTTTGCCAAGATCTCGCGCTCGACGCTGCTCAGCATATCCTTTCGTTTGCCCTCGTTCGCCTCGGCCTGCGCCACCCAGTCGCGAATGGTCTGCTCCGAGGGCTCGAATTGCTCAGCGAGCTCCGCAGGGCTGCGGCCAGCGCGCACGAGATCCACGATCTTCTGTCGACATTCAGGCGGCTACGGGACTGTTCTTGCTTTCGGCATCGGACTCCCTTCCTTTCCAAAGGATGAAGTGTCCACGAAAGCGGGTCGACTCC
>DATMAN010000088.1 GCA_035560005.1 Burkholderiales bacterium
GGTCGAGCCCCCGCCGCTGCCGTTTCGCAGCGGTGCTTTCGGTTCACGCCGGCCGACTCGCGGTCGTTCACACCGATGCGCATTCTCCTTTCTTCTCTGTTGCTGGCCGTGCTGCTCGCCGGCTGCAAGACCCCGACTGCACTGACCGCGCAAGCGATCGGCTGCAGCCGCACGGGCGTGGACATCGTCGACAGCGAGTTCAAGCGCCAGGGCTCCACCACCGCGTGGTGCGCGCGCTGCGAGGGCAAGGTGTACCAGTGCGTGACCACGCCGGCCCGTGACCGGGTCGAATGCCGCGAAGCCCGGCCCGGGAGCCCGTGCGGCTGACAGCGCTGCGTCATGCCCGACGACGCGCGTGTCCATCTGAGCTTCGCCCCGCTCGGCGACCGGGCGCTGCTGGTGGAGGTGGGCGAAGCGCTCGATCCTGTCGTCACCGCGCGGGTGCGCACCGTGGCGGCCCGCATCACGGCCCGGGCGCTTCGCGGTGTCACCGACGTCGTCCCCGCGTTCTGCTCGGTCGCCCTGCACTACGACCCGGGCGCGCTGCGCGACCGCTCCGGCGAGAAGACGCCCTACGACGCGCTGGTCGAGCAACTGCAGGAACTGCTGGCCGAGGTTGCCGACGCCGAACCGGTGGAAGGACGGTTGTTCGAAATCCCGGTCGTGTACGGCGGTGCGTTCGGCGAGGACCTTGCGCCGCTTGCGCAGGCGAGGGGCCTGGCGCCGGAACAGGTCGCCGAAATTCACTGCGCGCAGACCTATTCGGTGTACATGCTGGGCTTTGCGCCCGGATTCGGTTATCTGGGGCCGGTCGACGAGCGGCTGAGGCAGCCGCGCCGTGAGATGCCGCGCACGCGCGTGGTCGCGGGCAGCGTCGCGCTGGCCAACGCGTTCACCGGTATCTACCCGATGGAGCTGCCGGGTGGCTGGCACGTCATCGGCCGCACTCCGTGGCGCCTGTTCGATGTGGAGCGCAATCCGCCGGCACTGCTCGCCGCGGGCGATCGCGTGAGATTCGTTCCCATCACCCCGGCCGAGTTCGACGTCGCCGCAGCCAGGCAGCCATGGCGCTGAAGATTCTGCGCGCCGGAGTGCTGACGACGGTGCAGGACCTCGGCCGATCCGGCTATCAGCGCTTTGGCGTGCCGGTGTCGGGCGCGATGGATGCCTATTCGCTGCGCATCGCCAACGCGCTGGTGGGCAATGGCTCCGAGGCGGCCGGACTGGAGCTCACGCTGGAGGGCCCGGCGATCGAGTTCGACGAGGACAGCTTGTTCGCGGTGTGCGGCGCGGATCTCGCGCCGCGCGTGGCGGATCGTCCCGTGCCGATGTTCCGTCCGGTCTGGGTTCGCGCAGGCACGCGCGTGGAATTCGGTGCGGCGCGGGTCGGAAGCCGTGCCTACCTCGCGGTCGCGGGCGGCATCGACGTCGCCCCGGTACTGGGCAGCCGCTCCACGTACTTGCGCGCGAACCTGGGGGGCTTGGAAGGCCGGGCGCTCAAGCGCGGCGACCGCCTCGGCGTCGGAGTGCCCGAGGCGACGCTCTATCCGCGGTTGAAGGCGCAAGCGCTGGGCTCGCCCGGCGGCATGGCCGCAGCGCAGTGGGCAGTGCGCGCTCGTGCGGAAAAGCTGCAGCGCACGCCCCAGACGCTGCGCTTCGTGTCCGGCGGATACTGGGAGACGCTCCCCGCCGAAAGCCGCGCGCGTTTCACCGGCTCCGAATACCGCGTCGGCGCGGCCTCCGACCGGATGGGCTACCGTCTGGAAGGTGCGCAGATCGACAGTGGAGCACGCCGGGAAGTGCTGTCGGAGGCGGTTGCCTTCGGTACCATCCAGCTGCCGCCCGACGGCAATCCCATCGTGCTGATGGCCGATCGCCAGGTGACCGGCGGTTATCCGCGGCTGGGCGAAGTCGCCTCCGTCGACCTCGGCCTCGCGGCGCAGCTCAAGCCGGGCGACCGCGTGCGTTTCGAGAGGATTTCGCTGACCCAGGCGCAGCAGTTGTGGATGGCGCAGGAGCGCGCGTTCGCGGAGCTGTGCGAAGCGCTGCGCGGCCACGTGGATAATGCCTAGCAGCGTCGACCTCAACTGCGATCTGGGCGAAGACTCGAGCGCCGAAGGTCGCGCGCGCGAGGAGGCGGTGCTTGCATTCGTCAGCTCGATCAACGTCGCCTGCGGGCTGCACGCCGGAGACGCGCACGTGATGCGCCGGCTCATGCGCCTCGCGGCGCAGAAGGGCATCGCGGTGGGCGCGCACCCGTCGCTCGCCGATCGCGAGCATTTCGGCCGGCGCGAGCTTCCGGTGACTGCAGAGGAGGTCTACGAGCTGGTGATCTATCAGCTCGGTGCGGCGCAGGCGATCGCGCGCTCGGCCGGAACGCGGCTCGCCCACGTCAAGGCGCACGGCGCGCTGTACAACATGGCTGCGCGCGATGCCACGCTGGCACGGGCGATTGCCGAGGCGGTGCGGGACTTCGACGCGCGCCTGGTGATGTTCGGGCTCTCCGGCTCCAGCCTCATCGCGGCGGCCGAAGCGGCGGGGCTCAGGAGCGCTGCCGAAGTGTTCGCCGATCGGACTTACCAGGCCGACGGCAGCCTCACGCCGCGCTCGCGCCCCGACGCGCTGATCCACGACGAGGATGCCGCGGCGGCGCAGGTGCTGCAGATGATCGAACAGGGTACCGTCCGCGCGGTTGACGGGCGCACGGTGAAAGTGCGCGCAGACACCATCTGCATCCACGGCGACGCACCACAGGCTCCGGCGTTCGCGGCTCGGCTGCGGCGGGCGCTGGAGAGTCGCGGGGTGCAGGTCAGGCCGGTTGCGGCGATCCCTGCTTGAATTCTCCGGTCGCGGATCGCGGCGGCGCCCGCTCGGGCAGGCCATGGCCGCGATCCTCCGCTAGTCGCGCACCGCCTCGATGCCGATGGTTATCCGGACCTCGTCGCCGATGCCGGGCAGGTAGGCCGTCATCCCGAACTGGGAGCGCTTGAGGGTGGTCACGGCATTCGCGCCGCAGACGTGCTTCTTGTTGATCGGGTTCTGCCCGCAGTTGAAGTTGGTGATGGTCAGGCTCACGGGCAAGGTCTTGCCCAGGAGCGTCAGCTCTCCGTCTACACCGGCGAGCCTGTCACCCTCGAAGGTGAGCCGCGTGGACTTGTAGCTCATGGCCGGAAAGACAGCGACGTTGAAAAAGTCCTCTGCACGCAGATGCTCGTCGCGCTTGGCGTGGCCGGTATCGATCGAGGCGGTGTCGATGACGATCTCGATGCTGCCGGTCCCTGCGGTGCGGTCGAGCACGATCCGCCCCCGGGTGGAATCGAAGGTCCCGCGCATGTTGGAGAAACCCAGGTGGTTGATCTCGAAACCCGGATAGGTATGCGCGGGATCCACGGTGTAGGACTCGGGAGCCGCCAGTGCCGTGGTGGACAATGCCGCGGCAAAGCTGGCGGCGACGGCTGCTCTGTGCATCGGAAGCCTCCTTGCCTGAACTATCAGAGCGATAAGACGGCGCGGCTCAGCCGGCAGTTCCGGACTGGACGATGCGGAATCGCACCTGGACCTCGTCGGCCACGGTGTCGGTGTCGGACCAGACCCCTTCGCCGATCTTGAACTGCAGCCGCAGCAGCGTGAATCCGCCCTCGTAGGCGGTCGCTGTGCCGGATTTCTTCACCGTGAACGGGGCGGTGATGTCGCGCGTGATGCCCTTGATCGTGAGCTTGCCCTGCGCTTCGAAGCGGTCGGGGCCGAGCTGACGCACGCCGGTGGAGACGAACTTCGCCGTCGGAAAGGCCGCGAGATTGAACCATCCCTTCTTCTTCACCTCGCTGTCCGCCTCTTCGCTGCCGGTGTCGACGCTGCCCAGGTCGACCTCGATCTGCGCCTGCGAGGCGGCGAGGTTCTTCGGATCGAACCGGATCTGCGCGGTGAACTTGCGGAAGCGGCCCTCGACCGGGACGTTCATCTGGGTGGAAATGAAGACGATCTCGCTTCTGGCGTAATCGATCGTCTGGGCCTGGGCCAGCAGCGGCAATCCGGCCGCGGCCAAGCAAAGCAGCTCAAGCGGTCTCATGCCTCCGGTTCCTCTGCTTGACGACCGGCAGCATGCGAACCAGCACGTCGTCCCGGTCGGCGAAGTGATGCTTGAGCGCGGCGGCGACATGCAGTGCAACGATGGTCATCATCGTCATGTTCAGATAGAAGTGCACCGCCTTGAGGGCGTCCGCCGCGTCCTTGTTCTTGGAGATCAGATCCGGTATGGGCACCAGGCCCAGGTAGACCGTCTGGAAGCCCGATGCGGAGCTGAACAGCCAGCCGGAGACCGGAATGGCGAGCGTCAGAATGTAGAGCAGCGCGTGCGAAGCGTGAGCGGCGAGGCGCTGCCAGGCCGGCATCGGCGGCAGCGGCGGCGTGCGATGGGTCAGCCGCCAGATGATGCGCAGCACGACGAGCAGAAAGATCGTCACACCGATCCATTTGTGATACGAGTACAGCCTGAGCTTGAGCGGAGACAGCGGCAGGTCGTGCATGTACAGACCGAGCGCAAAGGTGCCGAAGATCGCTGCGGCGATCAACCAGTGCAGCACGATCGCGACCGTGGTGTAGCGGTTCATCGCGTCTGCTGCGCACCGGCGCGCGGAAGCAGCGCCTGGTTCGCTGTCCATTGCTGAAGCATCAACGTTGTCGGCTCGTCGGCCGCCAGATCGCCGCCTGCACTCAGGCGGGAGCGTTCCACCCTCGCCCTTGCGGGAGAGGGCGGCGCCGCGTGCCGGTCAGGGGAGATGGGCAGAACAAACTCAACCTGGTTGGGTTTCTCTGGAAATCGGCTTCAAGAACGAATTTCACCGGCCGGCGGTTGACTGTCAAGCCGGCCCGGGTGCCTTGACGGTATGGGTTCGTGCCGACACACTGCGCGGCCATGACAACTGCTGCTCTGCGCTTCGGCGCGCCCGCTGCGATGCTGGGGTTGTCGCGCTGCGCGCGGTGGATACATGGCTGAGCGCTCTTTGCCCGGTTCCGCGGGCGACGCGCGCCTGCGCGGTCGCATCCCCACAGGGGCCCCTGCTCCACGCTTCGGCGCGCTCATCATCGGCGACGAGATCCTGTCGGGGAAGCGGCAGGACCGGCATTTCGCCAAAGCGATCGAGATCCTCGGGCGGCGCGGCCTCACACTGTCGTGGAGTATGTATCTGCCGGACGAGCCGGACATGATCGCCGAGGTCCTCACCAGCACCATGGGGCGGCCGGACGTGGTGTTCTCGTTCGGCGGCATCGGCGCCACGCCCGATGATCACACCCGGCAGTGCGCGGCGAAAGCGGCCGGCGTCGCACTGGCCTTGCACCCCGATGCCAAACGCGAGATCGAAGCGCGCTTCGGTGCCGAGGCGTACCCCAAGCGCATCGAGATGGGCGTGTTTCCGGTGGGCAGCCGCATCATTCCCAATCCCTACAACCGCGTGCCCGGCTTCAGCTACCGGCGGCATCACTTTCTTCCGGGGTTCCCGGAGATGGCCTGGCCGATGATGGAATGGGTGCTGGATAACGAGTATCGCGAATTTCACCGCGCCACGCCGCCGGTCGACGTGGCGATCATCGTCAAGGACGCCGGCGAAAGCCAGTTGATCGATCTGATGAACGGCTGCATCGCCCGGTTCCCGGACGTGAAGCTCTTCAGCCTGCCTTCGTTCACCCCGGCCGGCCGCCGCATCGAACTGGGCGTGAAAGGCGAAGCGCGGCTCGCCAATGAAGCGCTCGACTATCTGAAGCAGGGCGTCACGAAGCTGGGATTCGGGTGGGAAGAGAGGGGTGAGGTCTGAGAGATGAGGCGAGACGCGTGGGGGTGCGCGTTTTCTCACCCGGTGACCCCAGCAGCGCGCTTGCGTCGTTTACATCGACATCATTCCGGGCGATGGAGGTTGCGATGAGCGCTTGGTTGTGGCTGGCGCGGCTGCTTGCGCCATTCCAGGTCGCGGCGGCGCCGGCCGTGGGCGCAGCCTCGCGGTGGTGGGGCGCCACGCCGGGTTCGAGCGGGCGACCGGAGCGCCTGAAGAGCTCGTCGTGATCTGCGACGCCAGCTACGAAACTCGGCGGCGCGCGGGGTGATTGCGTCGGTGCGGCGCCGAGCCGCGGCCCTTTCCCGCCGGCTTCCTGCCGGACCCTTCGCGCGGATGAACGGTTTGCGCCGTCGATGATGCGGCTCGCAATGGGTCGCGGCGTGGATGTCTCCGCTACACTGGGGCGCGTGCGGCAGGCGGATTCGGACGAGGCGCTCATGATGGCCTATCGCGACGGCGATGCCGGGGCGTTTGCCGTGCTCTACGCGCGCCATCGCGGCGGGCTCTACCGCTTCGTGCTGCGCCAGTGCGGCAGCCGCGCACTGGCCGATGAGCTGTTTCAGGACGTGTGGACCAACGTGATCGCGGCCCGCAGCCGCTATGCTCCGAGCGCGAAGTTCTCCACCTTTCTGTACCAGTGCGCGCGCAACCGCCTGATCGACCATTTCCGCTCGCAGGGGCGCAGGCTCGAAGATCCAGACGACCCCGATGATCCGGTGGATCCGCCGGCACCGGCCGCTGGCCAGCCGGAGCGGATGATCGAGCGCCGTCAGCTCGCCGCCCGGATTCTGGAAGGCGTCGAGGCTCTCCCGCCGGCGCAGCGCGAAGCCTTCCTGCTCCACGAAGAAGGCGGCCTCGCGCTCGAGGAGATCGCGCAACTCACCGGCGTGGGGCGCGAGACCGTCAAGAGCCGGCTGCGCTACGCGCTCGCGCGGCTCAGACAGAGCCTGGAGGACTGGTCATGAGCGAGCGACCCCGTGACGATGAGGGGCTCGAAGCGTTCCTCGCCCGGCGCTCTACGGTCTCGCAGGCGTACCGGGACGCGGCCCGGGAGGAGCCGGCCGCCGAGCTGGACGATGCCATCCTGGCGGCGTCGCGCCAAGCGGTCGGTACGCGCCCGGGCAGGGGGGGCTGGATTCGCCGCTGGAGCGCGCCGCTCGCGGCCGCGGCCGTGATCGTGCTGGCCGTGGCCGTGACGCTGAACCTGCGCGACCAGGCGGATCTGGTTCCGCGTCACGCGCCGCCGGCGTCCTCGCAACCGAGCCCACCGGTATCTTCGCAGCCTGCGCCAGGGATGGAGCCCGAATCCGGACTCCCCGGCGTACAGGGCCTGCGCGCGCCGCAGTCCCGCCTTGAAAAGAAGGCCGCGGCGCAGCGCGAAACGCAAGCTCCCGTTTCCGAAGGTTCGACCGCGGTCGAGCGCGATCGGGCGGGCGGTGTCGACGAGAATCGGACCGATATCTCCTCGCCGGCGGCGCCGATGCCCGATCTCGAGGGAAGCGCCCGCCCGGCCACGAGTCCGCCTTCGCCGGCTGCGACGGATGCAACGCGCGCTGGCGAGCGCCGAGTCGAGCCGCAGAACGCAAGTGGCGTGAGCGCCGAGAAGGCGCAAGCGCCGCCTGCGCTTTCAGCCGGACAGCCTGCACGCGAGGAGCAGGCGCGCTCGGACCTGCGTGAACCGTCCGCCGCGCCCGCGCGCTCTGCGACGACTGCCCCGCAGACCGTGTTGCGTCAAATCGAATCGCTCTACTCGCGCGGTGCAGACGAAGAGGGTGACCGGGCGTTGCGCGAGTTCTGCAAGCGCTTTCCGCAGCATCCCCTGTCGGGCCCGCTGCAGCAGCGGGCGGCGAAGCTCGGTCCACCCTGCGCAGCGCCGCGCTAGCCTTCACGCGGCGCCGGAGGCGGGCGAGCCGTTTACACGGCTCAACCGGACTTCAGCGCCAGCGTCAGGCCGTCGCCGATTGGTACGAGCGACAGAAAGATCCTCGAATCCGAGTGCAGATGACGGTTGAAAGCGCGGATCGCTTCGGTGTCCTCGTCGCGCTTGCGCCGATCCGCGACCGCTCCGTTCCACAGGGTGTTGTCCACCGCGATGAGCCCGCCCGGTCGCAGCAGGCGCAGTACGCGCTCGTAGTAGTTCAGGTAATTCACCTTGTCGGCGTCGATGAAGGCGTAGTCATAGGTTCCAGCCTCGCCTACGGTGAGCATCGCGTCCAGCGTCTGCAGCGCCGGCGCCAGCCGCAGCTCGATCTTGCGCTCGACGCCCGCCTCCTTCCAGTAGCGTCGCGCCACCGAGGTCCATTCCTCGCTCAGATCGCAGGCCACGAGGCGACCGTCGTGCGGCATGGCGAGCGCAACCGCGAGGCTCGAATAGCCGGTGAACACCCCGACTTCGAGCGCGCGCTTGACGCGCAGCATGCGAACCAGCAACTGAAGGAACTGCCCCTGTTCCGGAGCGATCTGCATGGTGGCCATCGGCAGCCGCGAGGTTTCCTCGCGCAGCCGCCGCAGGACGTCGGGCTCGCGCAGCGAGTGGTCGATCAGATAGCGATAGAGCTTGTCGGGGAGCGTGAAGGTTCTGGTGGACATCGGAGCATTTCCTGAGCGTTCAGCTTTTCGTCGAAGTCATCAAGCTACCAGAGAGTGCAGCGCGACGCGCCGCCCATCGCGCGGACGCAAGATTGGGAGTGGCCGCTGCTGGAATCGGGAGGCTCCTCGTTCGTCAGGGCGCTTCAGCGAAGCGCCGGTCTTGCAGCGCAATGGCGCGCGTCGCCGGCAGGCGCTCGCGCGACCATTGCGACACCACCCAGCGGAGCGCTTCCGCGGGAGTGCTCCGTTCCAGGTCTGCGGGCGGCCGCTGTCCGAGGAAAGCGGCGACCGCGCCGATGACTGCTGGCGCCTGTGCCGGATCGACGGGCCGGGCGCGTGCCTGCTTCGACAGCTTCCGGCCGCTGGCATCCAGCGCCACCGGCAGGTGCAGGTACCGTGGCGTGGGGACTCGGAGCAGGCGCTGGAGATAGATCTGCCGCGAGGTGGAATCGAGCAGGTCCGCACCCCGCACGACGTGATCGACGCCTTCCTCGGCGTCATCGACCACGCACGCAAGGTGATAGGCGTAGACGTGATCGGCCCGGTAGAGGACGAAATCACCGAACTCGCGGGCCAGGTGCCGTTCGATCCGTCCCTGCAGCAGGTCGTCGAATGCGATCGTCGTGTCCTCGACTCTGACGCGCAGCGCGCGCGCCGGGCGTCCCGGCGGCAAGCCGTCGCGGCAGGTGCCCGGGTAGACGGGACCTTCGCCGCCGGCCCGCGCGATCTCGGCAATCTCCTTGCGGCTGCAGGCACAGGGGAAGACCCGGCCGGCTTGGCGCAGCCGATGCAAGGCGGCGTGGTAGGCGTCGCTGCGCCGGCTCTGGAATACGACCGGACCGTCCCATTGCAGCGCGTGCGCTTCGAGGCAACGCAGAATCGCATCCACGGCTCCCCGCGCCGTGCGTGGCGGATCGAGATCATCGATGCGCAACTGCCAGCTGCCCCCGTGCGCGCGCGCGTCGCAATAACTCCCGATCGCGGCGATCATCGAGCCGAAATGCAGCGGCCCCGAAGGGCTCGGCGCGAATCTTCCGCGGTAACTCATACGGCGAGCGCCCACAAGCGAACAGACCGGGCGAACCTCATGGAGAACGACCAACCACCGAACTCACCGGGAAGTGCCGCAACGATTCCTTCAGCACCTCGCATTTCACAACGGCCCTGGTGTGCCCGCTCGCTGATGACGATGTCTGTTCGTTCAAGTGCGCGCAGGCTGAAGGCTCAGGAGTTTTCGGGCCGGGCCTGCCGCGCCAGAGCGACCAGGTGATCGCGGGCGTCCTGCGCGTTCTCGACTCGTGCGTCGAATTCGAAGCGCAGCAAAGCATGGTCGGCACGCAGGTCGAATCCGTCGCAGTCGATGCCGCACATTTGCGCGCTTCTTGCTTGGACGCCGTGGACATGGCGACAGTAGTCGAGCAGATTGTGAGCGTGGTCGGCGTTCATGTGCCGCAGAATGTCGGCTTCTGCCTCCGCGACCGGCAGCAGCGGCGCCAGCAAGCTCGCGCCGTCGATCCAGTGCAGGCTGCCGAAGCCGGCGATCAAGCGCGCCTGCCTGGGCTCGATGCAGAAGAATCGAAAACCGCCGATCGCCAGATGCTCGCGCCCCTCGGGAAGGATGCGCAGATACCGTTGCTGCACGCGTTCTTCCTCCACCTCCCGCGCGTCGCCCAGAACGGTCAGGCGCGGCTGCGACTGAAGGTCCGGCGTGAGCGGCGAAACGGTGAAGGACACCCGCGGGTCGCGCAGGATGTTCTGCGTGTGCTCCGCGAGATGGCTGATGAGGACGACGACGCGTCCCTGATGGTCGGTGCAGAACGGCAGCGCGGAGCCGTAGGGATAACCCTCCTGCCTGGCCGAATGGGTGGAGAGCACACCGGCATGGTGGCGTCGCAACAGCCTTCGCGCTTCGTCTCCCCGCGTCAGGGTGGATGCATCCATGCGCTAGCGCGCAAGCTTGAGCGCGATCTCGGCCAGCCGGCGGCCCAGCGCGATGCACAGCCTGCGTTCTTCGTCGCTCACCGGCAGATCGGCGTTGCGACCGGCGAGGTGGCTGACGCCATACGGAGTGCCGCCCGATCGGGTGGAGATCAGATCCGGCTCGGTGTAGGGCACGCCCACCATGATCATGCCGTGATGCATGAGCGGAAGCATCATCGACAGCAGCGTCGTCTCCTGACCGCCGTGCATCGACGCGGTGGAGGTGAAGACGCAGGCGGGTTTGCCGGCCAGCGCGCCGCGCAGCCAAAGTGCGCCGGTACCGTCCAGGAAGTATTTCAGTGCAGACGCCATGTTGCCGAAGCGCGTCGGGCTTCCGAGCGCGAGCCCGATGCACTGTTCGAGATCGGAATACTCGGCGTACGGAGCGCCGCTGTCTGGAATCGATGGTTCCACGGCCTCGGCCACGGTCGACACCCGGGGAACGGTGCGCAGCCGGGCCGTCGCACCAGGCACCTGCTCGACGCCGCGAGCCACATACTGCGCCATCTGCCGGATGGCGCCGGTCTGCGAGTAGTACAAGACAAGGATTTCGTTCACCAGGAAGCTCCGCCGTGTCTCAGCGCAAAGTATTATATGGCCGCCCTTCCGGGTTCCAGATGAAGCTCAGGCTCGGATCCGTCCGCGAGATCGTCGAGCAGTTCCGCTTGCTCGGCAACTTCATCTCGCTGGTCTATTGCCGTTTTCGCGACGAGCGCTGTTTCCAGCTGTGCGGCAGCCTGACTTTCACCACGCTGCTGGCGCTGGTGCCGCTGGTCACGATCGCGCTCACCGTCATGACCGCGTTTCCGGTGTTCGCCGACATCACCGCCCGGCTGCGCGAGTTCGCGCTGGAGAACTTCGTCCCGCGCGAATCGGGCCGCGTGGTCTCCACCTACGTCGAGCAGTTCTCGGAGAACGCCGGACGACTGACTGCTGCGGGCGTCACGCTGCTCGGGGCCGCGGCGATCATGCTGATGCTGACGATCGACCGCGCCTTCAACACGATCTGGCGGGTCAAGCGCCCGCGCCCCCTGGTGCAGCGCGTGCTGATCTACTGGTCGCTGCTGACGGTCGGCCCGCTGCTCATCGGAGCCAGCCTGACGTTGTGGTCGTGGCTGCTGACGTCCGCCGGAGCCGGCCGCCACATTCCCGAGCTCACGGTCGTGGTGCTCAGACTCGTCCCGCTGGTGCTGACGTCAGCGGCGTTCGGACTGCTCTATCGCCTGGTGCCCAACCGGCAGGTGTCCCTGCTGGACGCCACCGTGGGTGGCATCATCGCCGCCATGGCGTTCGAGGGCATGAAGCTCGGTTTCAGCGAATTCGTGCAGAACTTCGGCAACTACAAGCTCGTCTACGGCGCCTTCGCCAGTGTGCCGATCTTCCTCGTGTGGATCTATTCGTCCTGGGTGGTGGTGGTGTTCGCCGCGGTCATCACCGCCGTGCTCCCCTACTGGCGCACCGGAGGCGTCAAGAGTCCGGGGGCGCCCGGCAGCACGTTCGTCGACGCGCTGGAGATCCTGATGATGCTGGCGCGCGCGCACCGCGAAGGCGAGGTCAAGAACCTGCAGGAGCTGCGCACCGTGGTCAAGCTGTCGTGGGAAGAGATGGAGGCGATCCTCGACCGGCTGGTGGCGGCGGGCTGGGTCGCAAAGCTGCAAGGCAACGGCTGGGTGCTGGCGCGCGATGCCAGTCGCATCCATGTAATCGACGTCTATCGCAAATTCGTGCTCGACGAACGAGGCGCCAACGAAGCCACCGACGAGCCGCCGATCCGCAACCTGATCAGCAGGCTTGCGGAAAGCGCGGAGGATGTCGCCGACATGACGCTTGCGGAGCTGTTCTTCGGCCGCGAAGGCCGCGGGGCGGCGCGCGCGGCGTGACGAGCACGCTCGCCGCGGCCACACGCAGGCGAATCGCGAGAGCGAAACGCGAAGTCAGTGACTGCGCCTGGCTGCGCGCACCCTCCGCGTGGAGCCGACTCGCTCCAGAACCCGTGCGGTGAACCGGGCTACCAGATGACCTTCACCGGCGCAGTGGTCGCGCTCGGGCGCGACGCCGCGCGAGTCAACGTCGGCTGATCGGGGTCGTAGCGCCAGTTGCGCGCCAGCGCCCGGCGCACCTGTTCCGGGTATTTGCGCTGTCCCAGGCTCCCGTTGTAGCGCGCGAGCGCGCGCGACAGGTTTCCTTTCTCGATGTCGAGGTAGTGGCGCAGGATGGTGCAGCCGTAGCGCAAGTTGGTGCGCAAGTTGAACAGGTTGTGATCCTTCTCGCCGATCAGCTCGGTCCAGAACGGCATCACCTGCATGTAGCCGCGGGCGCCGGCGCGCGACACCGCGTACTTGCGAAAGCGGCTCTCCACTTCCATTACCGCCAGCACGAGTTGCGGATCGAGCCCGGCACGGGTGGCTTCGTAGTGCACGGTGGTCAGCAGATCCTTGCGCGCCTGCTCGTCCGGCACGTGGCGCTCCAGGCGAGTGGACATGTCGGCCAGCCAGACCGCGCCTTGCATCTCGTCCTGAAAGGCCAGACGCGGGCTGGCGTTGTCGGCCACCGACCGATGCAGTGCCGCGCGCACGCTGGCCGAGAGCGGTTCGTAACGCTGCTCGCCGGCATGGGCCTGCGCGCCCAACAGGCCCAGTCCGGCGAGCAAAGCGAGGTGCTTGGTCATACGAGCGATTTTAGGTGCGCGGCGACGCTTTGCAAATCGACGACCTGGGCTTTCTCGGCGGTGCGCGCCTGAACTTCCGCCTTGCCTTCCTTCAGCCCGCGCTCGCCCACCGTGACGCGATACGGCAACCCGATCAGCTCCAGGTCCGCGAACATCACGCCGGGACGCTCGCCGCGATCGTCGAGCAGAACTTCGAATCCAACCGCCTCGAGTTCGTCGTGCAACTGGTCCGCAGCCTCGCGCACGGCTTCGCTGCGCTCGTAACCGATCGGCGCAACCGCTACCTGGAATGGCGCCATCGGGAGCGGCCAGACGATGCCCCGGGCGTCGTTGCCCTGCTCGATGGCTGCCGCGACGATGCGCGAGACGCCGATTCCATAGCAGCCCATTTCCATGGGCCTCGCCACCCCCGTCTCGTCGAGAAACGTGGCCTGCATCGCTTCGGAATACTTCGTGCGCAGCTGGAAGACATGGCCGACCTCGATGCCACGGCAGATCTCCAGGCGACCCTTGCCGTCCGGCGAAGGATCGCCGGCGACCACGTCGCGGAGGTCGGCGACATGGATCGGCTCGGGCAGATCGCGCCCGAAATTGACGCCGACGAGGTGATAGCCGGCTTCGTTCGCCCCGCACACGAAGTCGCTCATCGCGGCGACCGACCGGTCGGCGATGACCTTGATGTTCTTCGGCAGGCCTACCGGTCCGATGTAGCCCGGCCGGCAGCCGATGCGCTCCTCGATTTCCCGGTCGCTGGCGAAGCGAAAGGGATTGAGCCCTGGAATCTTCGCCGTCTTCACCTCGTTCAACTGGTGATCCCCGCGCACGAGCAGCATGAACATCTCGTCGTCATGCATGACCGCGAGCGCCTTCACCGAGCGCGACAGCGGCAGCCCCAGCAGCGCCGTGACTTCCTCGCAGGTCGTCTTGCCCGGCGTAGGGACCTTCTCCATCTTCTGGCCGGGAGCGGCGCGCGGTCCGGGCGGCGCCAGCGCTTCGGCCAGCTCGACATTCGCCGCATAGTCCGAGGTCGGGCAGAAGGCGATCGCGTCCTCGCCCGAATCGGCGAGGACGTGGAATTCGTGCGAGCCGGTGCCGCCGATGGCCCCGGTGTCGGCGGCCACAGCGCGAAACTTCAGCCCCAGGCGCGTGAAGATGCGCGCATACGTGTCGTACATATTGCGGTACTCGCGCTGCAGGTCTTCGTAGCTGGCGTGGAAGGAGTACGCGTCCTTCATCAGAAATTCCCGGGCGCGCATCACGCCGAAGCGCGGCCGGATCTCGTCGCGAAACTTGGTCTGGATCTGGTAGAGGTTCAGGGGAAGCTGGCGATAGGAGCGGATCTCCTTGCGGGCGATGTCCGTGACGACTTCCTCGTGCGTCGGACCGAAGCAGAAATCGCGTTCGTGCCGGTCCTTGATCTTGAGCATCTGCGGTCCGAACTGCTCCCAGCGTCCCGTCTCCTGCCACAGCTCGGCCGGCTGCACCGCGGGCATCAGCAGCTCGATGGCGCCGGCGCGATTCATTTCCTCGCGCACGATGCTCTCCACCTTGCGCAGCACCCTCAGCCCGAGCGGCATCCAGGTATAGAGCCCGCTGCCCAGCTTCTTGATCAGCCCGGCGCGCAACATGAGCTTGTGGGAGACCAGTTCGGCTTCCGCCGGGGCCTCCTTGAGGGTCGACAAAAAGAACTGCGAAACGCGCATCTGCTCGCTCGGTTCCTGGAAAAGCCGCTATTCTACAGGCGTTTACACGCGAAAACGGCATGACGATCCGGCTCGGCAAGTGGCGCATCCATCGGCTGTTCGACCGCGACGCTCCGGTGGAGGTCAGCGAGCGCGACGGCGTTCGTTCCCTGCACCTGGGCACCTCGACCATCCAGAGTTCGATGAAGCTCAACGACCCGGTCGAGCTGGTGCTGTCCTACACCCGCACGATGATGGGCTTCCTGCTGTTCGATCCGCAGCCCCGGCACGTCGTGATGATCGGCCTGGGCGGAGGGTCGCTGGCCAAGTTCATCTACCACCGTCTGCCGGACGCACGCCTCACCGCGGTCGAAGCGAATCCGCGGGTCATATCGGTGGCCAGATCCCATTTTCATGTGCCCCCGGACGACGCGCGCCTGCAAGTGGTGCTGGCGCCCGGCGAGCAGTGGGTGGCCGGACGCAGCGAGCCGTGCGACGCGCTCCTCGTGGACGGTTACGACGGCACCACCCAGGCGGAGGGGCTTTCCACGGAGGACTTCTACATGGCCGCTCGCCGCTGCCTCGAGCCGGAAGGCATCCTGGTCGTCAATCTCTGGTCGAGCGACAAGCGCTTCGAGGCCTACCTGCAGCGTATCGAACGTTGCTTCGAAGCCTGCGTGTGTCTGCCGGCGGAGCGCCGCGGCAACGTGGTGGCCTTCGCTTTCTGCCGCCCGCCCCGGACTTTCCGTTGGTCGCAACTCATCCCGCGGGCCAAGGGCCTCCAGGCGCGCCTCGGACTGGAGTTCCCGCGCATGGTCGAGGCCCTCAAGGAACTCAATCCGCACGATGCCAAAGGCTTGATCTTCGGCCGCTCCGGAGCCTGATCGGGGCTGGGATCGCGGCGCCGCGGCGCCCGCCGTGGCATTCGGCTCGGGGGTTTCGTGGCCTCCGTTTCTGTGAAAAAATCGTGTCAGAGAGATTTCAGGGGTGGCTGACATGATCGACCGTGACGGCTATCGCCCCAACGTAGGAATCGTACTGTGCAACGCAAAAAACCAGGTCTTCTGGGGCAAACGGGTCAAAGAGCACGCGTGGCAGTTTCCACAGGGCGGGATCAAGACCGGAGAGAGCCCCGAGCAGGCGATGTACCGCGAGCTGCGCGAGGAGGTGGGCTTACAGCCCATGCACGTCAGGATCCTCGGGCGCACGCGCGACTGGTTGCGTTACGACGTGCCTCAGCACTGGGTGCGCCGTGAGCATCGCTCTTCCTACCGGGGGCAGAAGCAGATCTGGTTCTTGTTGCGCCTGATCGGGCGCGACTGCGATGTGTGCCTGCGGGCTTGTGGCAAGCCCGAGTTCGACGCTTGGCGCTGGCACGAGTACTGGGTGCCGCTCGACAGCGTGATCGAGTTCAAGCGCGACGTCTACAAGCAAGCGCTGACCGAGCTGGCCCGCTACCTCGACTTGAACGCGCCCAACACCTACGCCGCAGCCGAGGCCAGGGTGCAGCCCTGCAGGTCGTAGGCCGCACCCGGCTGCGCCCCGGTCAGGGTGTCGGAGACAGGCTGATCTCCGGCACGTCGGGCGCGAGCAACGGGTTGTCCAGTCCCATCAGGGCGATCAGTCGCTTGCCCCGCTCCGCCCAGGCATCGGCCGCGTCGCGCAGCATGTCCACCGCCGCACTGAACTCGTCGGGCTCGCTGCGCGCGAATCCCGAAAGATCGTCGAAGACGATCACCAGGCCGGCGGCCATCCGGTCTGCCAGGGCCGTGAAGCAGTCGTAGACCGCATCCCAGTTCTGCCCGACACGATCGGGGAAGTCCAGCGGGGCGGCGATCGCGGCCAGAAACGCCAGCTTGTCGCGGGCCTTGCGCGTTGCCATCCGTTCGAGATGAAGAGGCGCGCGAGCGGCCACGTTGGGAGGCACGGTACCGTGGGCGCGAAACCGAAAGACGCCGCCGGTCGTGCCCCCAAGAAGTTCAGAAAGCGTCATGGTCGATGGCCCAGAGCGTGTTAGCATACCGGCACCGGCAGGGCGGCTTCCCTCCCTTGGCCCCAGGCCGGAATACGATTTAAGTGCCTGAAAAAGTGTTCCTTGCGGGTCGTTGCAGGGCCGGGGTACCATTCGCTGCGTCAAGGGAGGATGTCATGGCCGAGCCGCGTCGAAGCAACTTCGACGTCACCAATCGGGTCGAGACCACGGACGTGAACGCGGTCAGCCACGAGGTCGGCCGCATCTTTCTCGATCTCTATCCCGATGCGTCGACCCAGCTCATCGATCGCTCCTTTGCCGACGTGGGGCGACTGTTCCGCGGGGAGTATCCGGGCTACCGCGCCTGCGACACCGAGTATCACAACCTCCAGCACACGCTTGACGTCACGCTCGCCATGGCGCGGCTCATGGACGGTTATGAGCGCGCCCGCGACCGCAGCGAGCCGATCGGGTCGCGCCTGTTCAGCTTCGGGGTGATCACCGCGCTGCTGCACGACATCGGCTACCTGCGCCGCGCCAACGACACGCGCCATCACTACGGGGCCGAATACACGCTGCGCCACGTGTCGCGCGGTGCGAAGTTCATCGAGCACTACATGGAAAAGCTGGGAATGGGCGATCTGGCTCCCGTCGCCAAGCAGATCGTGCACTTCACCGGTTACGAGCGACCGGTGCAGCACATCAGGGTTCCGAATCTGATGTTCCGCATGCTCGGCAACATGCTGGGAACCGCCGACATCATTGCGCAGATGGCCGACCGCTGTTACCTGGAGAAGTGCCGCGATCGTCTGTTTCCGGAATTCGTGGCCGGCGGACTGGCGGCCCGCGATCCGGCCGATCGGCGTCGCGGCGTACTGTTCCGCTCCAAGGAAGAGCTGCTCGAACGCACTCCCCATTTCTACCGGACCGCGACCGTGCGGCTGAAAGATCATCTCGGGGGTGCGTATCGGTACGTGCAGCGCCACTTCGGCGGCCAGAACCTTTACCTGGAAGAAATCGACAAGAACATCCACTACGCGGCGGCCGTGGCCGAACGGCGCGATCTGTCTCTGCTGCGCCGCAGGCCGCCGCCCACGCGCGTCGAAGAAGAAAGCAACGTCAAATTCTTCTAGCGCCCGCGCGCGCCTTCCTCCACCTGGAGGATGATCTTCCCGACGTGCGCGCTGGTTTCCATCAGCGCGTGCGCCTGGGCCGCCTGCTCCAGCGGAAATACGCTGTGCACGATGGCCTTGATCGCGCCATTCTCGATCAGGGGCCAGACCTTTTCCTCCAAGGCTTTCGCCACCGCCGCCTTGACGGACACCGGTCGGGGGCGCAGCGTCGAGCCGGTCAGCGTCAGCCTGCGGCGCAGGATGTCGGTCATGTCCAGCGTGGTCTTCGAGCCGCCCAGAAAGGCGATCAGCACCAGGCGTCCGTCGTCGGCCAGGCAGCTCAGTTCGCGCGGCACGTAGTCTCCCGCCACCATGTCGAGGATGACGTCCACCCCACGGCCGCCGGTCGCTTCCTTCACCACCTTCGCGAAATCCTCCGTGCGGTAGTTGATGCTGCGCTCCGCGCCGAGCGCTTCGCAGGCCCGGCACTTCTCGTCCGTTCCCGCGGTGGCGAAGACCCGATGACCGAATGCGCGCGCCATCTGGATCGCTGTCACGCCGATCCCGCTGGAGCCGCCCTGCACGAGCAAGGTCTCGCCCGGCGCCAGCCGGGCCCGGTCGAAGACGTTGATCCAGACCGTAAAGAAGGTCTCCGGAAGCCCTGCCGCCTCGATGAGCGTCAGGCCCTTTGGTACCGGCAGGCATTGTTCGGCGGGCGCGTTGACGTACTCGGCGTAGCCGCCGCCGGTGACCAGCGCGCAGACCCTGTCTGCGCTCTTCCAGCGCGTGACGCCTTCTCCGACGGCGACGACGGTGCCCGCGACTTCCAGGCCCGGAATATCCGAAGCGCCCGGCGGGGGAGCATAGAGCCCCTTTCGTTGCAGCACATCCGGGCGGTTGACGCCGGCAGCCGCCACCCTGATCAGCACTTCGCCGCGGCCCGCTCGCGGCACGGGGCGCTGCGCGACGCGCAGCACCTCCGGCGCTCCGGGCTTCTCGATTTCGATTGCACGCATCGTGTTTGCCATGATTCGCATGCTCTGCCTTGTGGTTTCTTGTCCGGGGCCGGCGGCGGCGCCGGGAGGCGCGCAGTTATAACACAGGCATTTGTGCGCACGCAGGCGATGCGGCATGATTTCGCCTCACAAGAAGAGGGGGGAGCATGGAATACCGCTATCTGGGCAGGAGCGGGCTGAAGGTCTCTGCGCTTTGCCTCGGCACGATGATGTTCGGCGATCGCACCGATGTGCAGGAGGCGCAGCGCATCGTCGACTCGGCGCGCGAAGCCGGCGTGAACTACATCGACACGGCCGATCAGTACGCGGCAGGCGCGTCCGAACGCATCGTCGGTCAGTTGCTGGCGGCCGATCGGCACAGCTGGGTGCTCGCCACCAAGGTCGGCAACCCGATGGGCAAGGGCCCCAACGAAGTCGGCCTGTCGCGCAAGTGGATCATGCAGGCCTGCGATGCAAGCCTGCAGCGTCTTCGCACCGACTACATCGACATCTACTACCTGCATCTGGACTATGCCGACATCCCGCTGGAGGAGATGGTCGGCTCGATGGGCGACCTCATCCGCGCCGGCAAGATCCGTTACTTCGGCGTCTCCAATTTCCGCGGCTGGCGCATTGCCGAGATCATGCATCTGTGCCGTGCGACCGGGGTGCCGAAACCGGTCGTGTGCCAGCCTTACTACAACGCCATGAACCGCCAACCGGAAGTGGAGATCCTGCCGGCCTGCCATTACTACGGCATCGGCGTTACGCCTTACAGTCCGATCGCCCGGGGCGTGCTCACCGGCAAGTACAAGCCCGGGCAGCCGCCGCCCGAGGACTCGCGTGCCGGGCGCAAGGACAAGCGCATGATGGAGACCGAGTTTCGCGAGGAGTCGCTGATCATCGCGCAGAGGTTCAAGGAGCACGCCGAAGGCAAGGGACTGACCTCCGGTCAGTTCGCCTTCGCCTGGGTGCTTTCCAATCGCATCGTGGACAGCGTCATCGGCGGGCCGCGCACGCTGGAGCAGTGGACCGAGTATTACGGCGCGCTGAACTACGTTCTCGACAGGGAAGACGAGGAATTCGTCGATTCGCTGGTGCGGCCCGGGCATCCTTCGACACCGGGATACAACGACCCTCGGTATCCCGTCACCGGCCGGTTGCCACGCTGCCTGAACTGAGAGCGAGCGGAACGCGACGATTTTTCGCGCCTTCGGGTCGTCGCGTTTCGCTCTTGCGATGTCTTGCTCTGCGACGAGAGCTAACGTATGGAAGGGAACAAAGTTGCACTTGTGACAGGAGGCTCGCGCGGAATCGGACGCGCGATCGTCGAGGCGCTGGCCGGACGCGGCTGCCGCGTGATGTTCACGTTCGCCAGCCGCGAAACGCAGGCGAAAGAAGTCGTCTCCACGGTCAGGAAGACCGGCGGGGAGGTGCGGGCGCTGCGCGCCGATGTGGCGGAGGCTTCGAGTGCGCAGGCGGCGGTGCGCGCCGTGCTGGAAGCATTCGGGCGAATCGATGTCCTGGTGAACAACGCCGGGACGCATCTGCCCGGAGTCGCGATCGCCGACACGCCCGTCGCTGAATGGGACCGTGTGCTGCGCACCAACCTGTACGGTCCGTTCCACCTGGTTCAGGCGGTGCTGCCACACATGCGCGGGCAACGTGGCGGAAACATCGTCAACATCTCCTCGAACGTTACGCAACGCTTTCCCGCCAACTACGGCGCATATACGGTCTCGAAGGTGGCGCTGGAGGCCTTCACGCGCATCCTTGCCAAGGAAGAGGGTCCGCACGGCATTCGCGTGCACGCCGTGGCGCCGGGGCCCATTCGCACCGACATGCTGCAGGAGGCGCTGAACACGATGGGAGCCGAGCGGGCGCAAGCGTTCCTGAAGTCCGTGCCGCTCGGGCGCGCCGGCGAGCCTCGCGAGATTGCCGAGGTGGTCGCTTTCCTGGTTTCGGATGCTGCAAGCTACATGACAGGCCAGGTTGTCTACGTCAACGGCGGCGGGCCGGGCGGCTAGCGCAGGGGAAAAGCGGTGCTCATCCGGGAGGAGGAGCCGGCGGATTTCGACGCCGTGCGCGAGCTGCTGCTCGTCGCCTTCGGACGCGATACCGAATCCCGCCTGGTGGAGCGACTGCGCGCGGCGGGCAAGGCATCGGTCTCCCTGGTCGCCGCCTCGCGCGGCCGGATTCTGGGATACGTGCTCTTTTCGCCGATCGTGGTCGACGACGGTCAGCGGGAAACATCGGCCTATGCACTGGCTCCCCTGGCCGTACTGCCGGCGTTCCAGCGCCTGGGCATCGGCAGTGCGCTGGTCAGCGCCGGCCTTTCCCGGTTACGCGAGCAGGGCGCCGAGCGCGTGCTCGTGGTGGGCGATGCGCGTTACTACGCGCGTTTCGGATTCGTGCAGGCGTCGCGCTTCGGAATCAAGTGTCCTTTCCCCGCACCCGATGAGGCCTTCCTGGCCATCGAACTGCAGCCCGGTGCATTCGCCGGCTGTGCCGGAATCGCCCGCTACGGGCACGAGTTCGACGATCTGGAGTGAGCACCCGCGGCGTTCCCGGACTCGAAATCCGAACGCCGAAGCGCAGACCGTATCCTCCCGGGCCCGCGCGTGGAGGCGTGGATCACGAAAATACCGGGAAGGGTTCGAACCTGCCGCGCAGCACCTGCGCGGAATCGGCGCCGAGCCAGCCTTCGATCACAGTGGCATAGACGCGGCGGAAGTCGGTGGTGAACACGAGATTGTCGCCTTCGTCCAGCGCTGTGAGGCTCGGCACCGACCCGTAGTGGCCGCCTTTGACACGCTTGCCGATGAGGTACATGTGGTTGGCGGTGCCGTGATCGGTGCCCAAGCTGGTATTCTCCGGCACGCGCCGACCGAACTCGGAAAAGACCAAGACGGTCACGTCGTCGGCGCGGCCGATGCGCTCGATGTCCTTCATGAAGCCGGCCACCGCATCGGAAACATAAGTCAGCAGGCGCCGGTGCAGATCCGATTGCTGCACGTGGGTGTCGAAGGCATTGTGCCGATACGAGGTGTAATACAGACGCGTGGGAAGCCCGGACGCGATCAGCGCGGCGATCTTCGGCAGGTCGACCGGCACGATGCCGTAGTCGACCGGAGTCTTGTATCGCGTCCATGCATCGCGCACCAGCTGCGAAGCCTCGCGGGCGCTCTTCGCGACTTCCTGGAGGTAACGGCGTGCCGCGTTGCCGGCCACCTCGACGTCGGGCACGCGGTCGAGCAGCGGTCGTGCCTGGTGCAATCCCTTGCGCGAGAAGCGTTCGGGTTCGTCGAACACCACCGGAACGTGGTTGCGCGCGCGCACCGCCAGCGACTGGGCTTCATCGATGTTGACGATGAAGTTGGGCGTGAGCGCAGGATCGATCGCGTCGGCCAACCGGCCGACCCAGCCGTACTCTTCGCCGCTGTTGGGCGCGCCGGTGTGCCAGTAGGCCATCGACGTGAAGTGCGAGAACGACGGCTGCGCGTAGCCGCACCCGTGCACGACCGCCATGCGGCCGTCCTTGAACAGGCGCTCGAATCCGGCCATTCCGGCATTGAAGCCGAAGCGCTCGTCGATTCTGTGCAGCTTCTCGGGACGGATGCCGATCTTCGGTCGATGGCGGTAATAGGCGTCGTCTGCGTAGGGCACCAGCGTGTTCAACCCGTCGTTGCCGCCCGACAGTTCCAGCACCACCAGGATGCGTCCGGATTCGGTGGTCGCGTGCGCCAGCCGCGAGAACAGCGCCGGCATCATCCCGCTCGCACCCGCGCCGATCCCGCACAGGCAGGCCTTCAGCGCCGCTCTGCGGGTCCAGGCTCTCTTTCCGTCGACTTCTTTCATGGATGTCTTTCCGCTGTTGACGTCCTCGCCATATGTGGAGCGGACGCTGTTCATCCCAGCTGATATTCGGGCAGCGAGAGGATCAAATGCAGCGTGGTCCTCAGCGCCTCCTCCATGTAGGTTTCCGCGCGCCCCAGATCATCGGTTCCGAGTTCTGTCTCGAGGAAACCCGCCAGTTGCCCGCGCGTTGCCGGGTCTACCGGCACTGAAAGGAAACGCGCCAGCAAGTAATCCACCGCCTGGGCGGCGGTCCGGCAGCCCGCTCTGCGCACCATTGCCGACAGGTCGAGCTGCGCAGTGTGACGCGGGATCGGCTTGACTTTCTGGATCGCCATCTGCCAGCCCCGGTAACTGGCGAGCCGGGTGTTGAATTCCTCGTCGCGGTCGGCCATCTGCATCGACATCGACGTGACTTCCTTCGAATCCGGCTGCGTTGCGGTCGTCACGTCCAGACCCATCGCGAGCTTGTCGTTGACCACGGCGATCTGGTAGTCGCTGCCCGGGTAGCGGTCCGGCGGAATGAAATTGATGTCCGGGAACACGGTGTCATAGATGAAATTGCCGCGCGCGAGCAGCAGCCCGGGCGTGATCCAGGCACGCCCGTGCGCCCAGCCGGCGACAGTGGGTGGGTAGAACAGCTTCTGACCGAGCGCCTCGGTGACTTCGTTGAAATCCGGCACGCCGGGGATCGTGGAAAGCCCCATCTTGCGGTAAGTGGAGACCACCAGCTCCACTGGCGGCTTGATGCGGGTGGCGACCGATGCCGGGCTGTAGAAATCCCGTGACAGGAAGATCGTCTCGAGCAGCGGGGCGATCTCGTAGCTCGCCTCGCGCAGCACGCTCCCCAGCTTCTTCTTCAGCGCCGGGCTCAGCTCTTCGCGCACGAAGTAACGGTAGATCTTGCCGGCCACGAACTCGGCGGTGACCGGCTGATCGAGGATCACGTCGATCACCTCCACCCCGTCGAACGGACCACGCCGGCCAAGGACTGTCTTCACGGAGTCGTCGTGCCTTTCCGGTATCACGACGAAATCGAGATCGATGAAATTCCAGCCGGTGAACGCCCGCGCGGCTTCCCGGATGTCCGTCTCGCTGTAGTTGCCCACGCCCATCGTGAACAGTTCCATGATCTCGCGCGCGAAGTTCTCGTTCGGTGCGCCTTTGACGTTCACGCCGGCGTCCAGAAACGCGAGCATCGCGGGATCCTGTGCGACTGCGATCAGCAGCTCGCGGAAATTGCCGGTCCCCTTCTCGCGGAACAGCTCGTTTTGCCTGAGCATCTTCCGATAGTCGCGCACCTTCTCCTCGCTGGTGGCGAAGTGCCCGTGCCAGAACAGCGCCATCTTCTCTTCCAGCGGGCGCTTCGTGATCAGCATCCGGTTGGCCCACCAGTAGGCGAGCCTGTGGGTCTCCAGACGGCTGGCGCGCAGCCAGTAGAAAAACCTGTTGGCCACCGGCTGCAGCCGCCGGTTGCCCGCCGGCTTGGCCTTGACCCCCAGCGCCTCGCCGGTCTGCCGGGCGAGGTCAGTGGCGGCGGGACGCGAGGGCGCGAAGGGCTCCAGGCCGGAATCGTGCACGCCGGAGTGCTCGAAGGCAGGGAGGTCGTCCGCGATCGACCCGGAATAGACCAGCCGCCGCACCGCTTCCCGTGGTGTCAGCGCCGCGAACTCCATGGTCTCCTCGGGCGTTGCGCCGAAGCCCGCGCGCTCCAACAAATGCGCGGCCCGCGCGGCGTTCCAGTCGGCGGCCGCGATGGGCGAAAGATCTTCCTTCCATTGGGCCGGACCGGCTGCTTGCGTGGCCGATGCCGGCGTTGCCAGGACGACAGAGGCGCTCACGAGAACAGCGGCGGGCAGGAGTCTCATCGTGTCATTTCCGGAAGCGCGGACACGAACGAATGTTAATTCCGTCGCTTGGCGCCCGCGTTCATGATTTTCATGAATTTTGCGCAGCGGTGCTGAACCGCGGGCAATCATGGAGGAGCAGCCCAAACGAGGACGGATGCGAACGGGAAAGCATGCCAGGATCGCTCCGCCACTCAATCGCGCGTGCGCTCGAGCAGCCTTTCCAGAGCGCTGCGCATGCTCTCGGGTATGGCAACCGGTTGACGCGTGGCGCGCTGCACGTACACATGGATGAAATGGCCTTGCGCTGCCGCGGCAGTGTCGTCGTTGCGGAACAATCCAATTTCGTAGCGAACGCTGCTCGTGCCGAGCCTCGCCACGCGCAGTCCCGCATGCACGAGGTCCGGAAAAGTGATCGGGGCGAAGTAGTTGCACTGCGTCTCCACCACCAGCCCGATCACCTGGCTGCGTTCGATGTCGAGCACGCCTTGCTCGATGAGATACTGGTTCACGACGGTGTCGAAGTAGGAATAGTAGACGACGTTGTTGACGTGGCCGTAGACGTCGTTGTCCATCCAGCGCGTGGGAATGCGCTGGAAGTGCAGGTAGGCGGAGCGCAGTTCGGGCGTGGGTCGGGTCATGGGCGGGTTGTCAATGGCTGCTCGCGGAATCGCTGGTGTCGGTCATGCGCCGCATGTGCTTCCAGTTCACCGCCAGCAGGCCAGCGGCGACGATGATCCCCATCCCGAGGAGCGACCCGCCGTCGGGAAAGTCCCGGAACACGAGATAGGCCAGGAGAGTCGACCATATGAGCTGCGAGTAGACAAAGGGCGCGAGCGTCGCGGGCGAGGCGTGGTCCATGGCACGGATCAGCAGGTGGTGTCCGTAGCCGCCGAACAGTCCGATACCGACCATGAACAGCACCTGAAGGGCGGTCGGCGTCTGCCATCCCAGGGGCAGTGCCAGGGTGGTGGCCGCGCCGCCCACCAGCGCGGTATAGAAGAGCGTGGTGTTGGGGTGCTCGCGCCCCGAGAGCTTGCGCGTGACGATCTGATAGACGCTGAAGAGAAGCGCGGTCACCAGCGGAAAGATCGCCGCCGGGGTAAACAGCGCCCCGCCGGGACGAACGATGACGAGCACGCCCGAGAAGCCGAGCACTACCGCCACCCACTGCCGGGCAGAGGCCCTCTCGCCCAGCATCCAGCCGGCGAGCAGAGTGGTCAGCACGGGACCGACGAAACTGATCGCGGCAGCCTCCGCCAGCGGCATGTGACGCAGGGCGAGGTAGAAGAATGTCGTGCTCGCCACCAGCAGCAGGCCGCGTGCGATCTGCAGCCCCGGCCGCGCGGTCTTGAGCAGCCGGATTCCCATTCGTGGCCAGAGCAGCAGCAGCATGAAGACCAGCTGTACCGTGTAGCGCGCCCACATCAGCCCCGGCATCGGGTAGGACTGGAGCATGTATTTCGCCAGCGTGTCCATCGACGAGAACATGAACACCGCCGACATCATCAAGCCGATGCCGCGCAATGTGCCACGGTGGTGCGCTTCGCTCGTCATCCGCGGTCACCGGAAGCCTTCGTCACGCAAGGCCCGGAAAAACGTCAAGAACCACGATGCGCGCATCGCTTTTTCCGTCTTCTTCGGGGCGGCGCGTCTGCAGGGGCTCGTTTCGGCTTCAACGCCGGCCAGGGAGCACGCCGCAGCCGGCGAAACGGGCATCGGCGCCCAGCGACTCCTCGATGCGCAGCAGCTCGTTCCACTTGGCCATGCGCTCGGAGCGCGAGAAAGAGCCGACCTTTAGCTGGCCGGCGTTCCATCCGGTCGCCAGATGCGCGATGGTGGTGTCCTCCGTCTCGCCCGAGCGCGCGGAAACGATGGTGGCGAAACCGGCTGCGCGTGCGGCTTCGAACGCCGCCCGTGTTTCGGTGACGGTGCCGGCCTGATTGGGCTTGATGAGCGCGGCATTGCAGGCCTTGGCTGCGGCGGCGCGCTCGATACGCGCGGCGTTGGTGACCAGGTAGTCATCGCCGATCACCTGCACCCGCCTGCCGACAGCGGCGGTGAGCCTGCGCATGCCCTCGGGATCATCCTCCGCGAGGGGGTCTTCCACCGACACGATGGCGTAGCGCTCGAGCCAGCGCAGCAGCATCTCGCACAGGCCGTCGCTGTCGAGTTCGCGCCGCTCCAGACCGAGCGCATAACGCCCGTTGCGCCCGAATTCGGAGGCGGCGATGTCCAGCGCGATGCCGATTTCCCTGCCGGGCGTGTAGCCGGCGGCTTCGATGGCGCGCGTGAGCACGGACAGCGCCTCTTCGTTGGAGTCGAACGCGGGCCAGTAGCCGCCCTCGTCGGCCACGCCTTGCAGCCGGCCCGCTTCGCGCATCAGATCCCCGGCCGCGCGGTAGACCTCTGCGGTCATCATCAGCGCCTCCGTGAAGCTCTTCGCGCCGAGCGCCATGACCATGAAATCCTGGATATCGACGCGCCGCCCAGCATGCGCCCCTCCGCCGAAGATCTGAATCTCCGGCAGGGGAAGGGTGACTTCGGCTCCCCCCGCCAGATACTTCCACAGCGGCATGCGGTGGGCGCCCGCGGCGGCATGCAGCACCGCCATCGAAGTCGCGATCATCGCGTTGCCGCCCAGGCGCGACTTGTCGGGCGTGCCGTCGAGCGCGATCAGCCGATCGTCGATCTGCGCCTGGCGCAGCGCGTCGCTGCCTTCGAGCGCACGGGCGATCTCCCCGTTGACATGAGCCACCGCCCTGGCCACACCCATGCCCGCGAGTGCGGTCCCGCCGTCGCGCAGATCCACTGCTTCATGCGTCCCGCGCGAGGCGCCGGCGGGGGCGATCGCGCGCCCGACCGCGCCGCCGGCGAGCCATACTTCGGCCTCGACAGTGGGGCGCCCGCGCGAGTCCCAAACCTGTCTGCCGCGCACTTTCGAGATGGTCGTGTCCGCCATGTGCTAGACCGTCAGCTCGATTCGATTGCCGTCGGGATCCAGAACCACGCTCTCGTAATAGCCGTCGCCGGTCACGCGCGGCCCGTCGATCAGCCGGTGGCCGTCCGCGCGCAGCCGTGCGCTCAGGGCGTCGACCGCTTCCCTGGATCCGAGCGACATCGAGACGTGAGCAAGGCCCACGCGCCGCTGCGCTCCGGCGTCGGCAAGCTGCGGCGCGTTCATCAGCTCGATGCGCGCGCCCGAACCGAGGGTCAGGAAATACGAGCGGAACTCGCGGCGCGGGTTGTAATAGCCGTCGTTTGCAATGGCGCCGAAATAGCGCTGATAGAAATCCTTGAGCCGTTCCAGGTCGCGCGTCCACAGCGCAACGTGCTCGATGCGGATCATCGCGACAGCTCCTCGCGCCAGACGGAGCGCAGCTCCGCCAGAACGTCGACCGGATGCAGCAGCAGGGCGATCGCAGTGCCTCGCACCTTGTCGCGATCCGATTCCTCGGTGATGTACTCGACCGGCGACTTGCCGTCCACCCGTCCGAGCAGCAGCCCGGGCAGCAGGTGCGCCGCGCGCGCTTCGATGTCCACGGCCGGCTCCCAGGTCGTTTGATTCAAGTAAGCGCGCGACAGCGCATCGAAGCATTCCAGGTAGCGAGTGGTCCACTGTGGACGCCACACGCACTTGAGCAGCAGGTGATTCAGACAGAAGGCGAGATCGAACGCCGGATCGCCGTACCAGGCGCACTCGGCGTCGAGGAAGACGGGACCGCGCGGACCCATCAGGATGTTCTTCGGGCTGACGTCGCCGTGCACCAGTGCGCGCTTGGTGGCCAGCGTGATACGCACCAGGCTCTCCAGCCGCTCGGCGCACCGCGGATGCTTCGCCGCAGTTGCGCGCAGATAGGGCTCGAGCCGGATCGGCAGGAAGATGTGGTCGGTGGCAAAGGCCCGCGCGATGTCGAGCCGGCCGGCAGTGCCGGCGTGGATCCGGCAGATGCGCCGCCCGACTTCCGATGCGGCGTGCGCGTCGATGATGCCGTCGCGCAGTTGCGTTTTCCAGACCGGGTAGTGCGCCGGCGGGAGAAATTCCATGGCGAACATGCCGGCCTGCGCGTCCTCGCCCAGAATGCGCGGGACGGCGTCGGGAACGATCGCGCCGGCCGTCTTCATCCACTGCGACTCGAAGCGGCTGCGTTCCACCGGCGCGCGCCAGTCCGCCCGGACCTTCAGCTTCGGCAATGCACGCTTGATGCAGACCGGTCCGCGCGCAAGATCCACGCGGTAGATATCGGACGAGACTCCGCCGGCCAGCGGCGTGACCGGCGGGTGCTCGGTCGGGGCGGCGAGACCCATGCGCACCAGCGCGGCGAGGTAGGGCTCGGTTTTCATTGTTCCTGGCGCACTTGGCTGCGGCCGGCTTTGGCCGCATCATTGCGCCCTTCAACGTGTACCGCTGCGCGAGAAGCGCGAAATTTAGCACACGAGATGAAGGCAGTCCTCGCACTGGACCAGGGCACCACCAGTTCCCGCGCCATCGTCTTCGATTCCGCGGCGCGTCCGCTGGGTGTCGCCCAGAAGGAATTCGCGCAGAAGTATCCGCAACCGGGTTGGGTCGAGCACGATCCCGAGGAGATCTGGGCGACACAGCTTGAAACCGCGCGCCAGGCGCTGCGCAGCGCGAAGCTCGACGCCGGCGACATCGTCGCCGTCGGCATCACCAATCAGCGCGAGACCACCGTCGTGTGGGATCGCCGCACCGGCGCGCCGATCTACAACGCGATCGTCTGGCAGGACCGGCGCACCGCCGGCCTGTGCGACCAGTTCCGTGCCCAGGGGGTCGATCCGCTCATCACGGGCCGCACGGGGCTGCTGCTCGACGCTTATTTCTCGGGCACCAAGCTGCGCTGGGTGCTCGATCACGTCGAAGGCGCGCGCGCGCGGGCGGAGCGGGGCGAACTGGCGTTCGGCACCATCGATGCCTGGCTTGTCTGGAAGCTCACCAACGGCCGCGTGCACGTGACCGACGCATCGAATGCCTCGCGAACGCTGCTGTTCAACATCCACACGAAGGACTGGGACGACAAGCTGCTGCAGCTGATGCGGGCGCCGCGCGCGGTTCTGCCCAAGGTCGTCGCCTCCAGCGGCGTTTGCGGGGAGACCGAGCCGCCGCTGTTCGGGCGCGCCATTCCCATCGCGGGGATCGCCGGCGACCAGCAGGCGGCGTTGTTCGGCCAGCAATGCTGGGCGCCGGGAATGGTGAAGAACACCTACGGCACCGGCTGCTTCATGCTCATGCAGACCGGCGAGCAGCCGGTGGACTCGAAGTCCAGGCTGCTGACTACGGTGGCGTGGAAGACGAGCGAGCGCATCGACTATGCGCTGGAAGGCAGCGTGTTCATCGCCGGGGCGGTGGTCCAGTGGCTGCGCGACGGCCTCGGACTCATTCGCAGTTCTGCGCAAGCCGACACGCTGGCCGCGAGCGTCCCCGACAGCGGGGGCGTTTACTTCGTCCCGGCCTTTGCCGGGCTGGGGGCGCCGCACTGGGACGCCTATGCGCGCGGCGCCATCGTCGGGCTCACGCGCGGAACCAGCGCCGCTCACATCGCGCGCGCGGCACTGGAGTCGATCGCGTTCCAGACCGCCGACGTGCTCGACGCGATGCGCGCGGACTCGGGGATCGAGATCTCCGAGCTGAGAGTGGACGGCGGTGCGAGCCGCAGCGATCTGCTGATGCAGTTCCAGGCCGACCTGCTTGGGGTGCCGGTACTGCGGCCGCGCGCCCATGAGAGCACCGCGTTGGGCGCGGCATACCTGGCGGGATTGGCCACCGGCTTCTGGCGCAACAGCGCCGAACTCGTGCCCCACTGGCAACTGGAGCGTCGCTTCGAGGCGACAATGTCCGCGCAGGAGCGCGAGGCGCGAAAGGCCGCGTGGCGCCGTGCGCTTGGGCGCGCGAAAGCCTGGGCGCAAGCGCCTTCCTAGCAGGCCGCGTGCGGCCTGCGAAAGATTTGACAAGCGGCTGATTCGATTAGTATTGTGGTTATCCCTCGGCAACGCAGCGCGCCCTCCGGGAGCAGGCGTCCGCTTGGCCAAGATCGCGATCTTCAACCAGAAGGGAGGCGTTGGAAAAACAACGACTTCCCTGAATCTGACCGCTGCACTGGCGCGCCGCGGCTACAACCCGTTGAGCATCGACCTGGATCCGCAGGCCCATTTGTCCTACGTGTGCGGAGCGACCGTGCAGCACTCGGAGGACTCGGTTTTCAGCTTCTACCAGCAGGTCAAGCCCTTGACTCAGCTGCTGCGTCCGGCGGCTGGTGGCTGGCTGGTGATTCCCGCCCATGTGGAGCTGTCCAAGGTCGATACCCAGTTCGGCAAGGGTCCGAACATTCTGAATCGGCTCAACAACGGCATCGTCAAGGAGAACCTGAACACCGGCCGGCCGATCGTGATCGACTGCTGCCCGATGCTCGGGGTGCTTTCGCTGTCGGCGATCTTCGCCTCCGATCGGGTGCTGGTGCCGGTGTCCGCGGACTATCTGGCGCTGCAGGGCGTGCACGCGGTGGAAAAGACGCTCAAGGCGCTCGAGCACGTCTTGAAGAGAAGAGTGCTGCGGCGCTATGTGATGACGCGCTTCGACGGCCGGCGCAAGATGGCCCACCAGATCTACGAGGAACTCAAGAAGCGCTGCGGCGAGGAGATCTGCGAAACCAGGATTTCCGAGAACGTGGCGCTGGCCGAAAGTCCGGCGGTGCACAAAGACGTCTTCACGCACGCCCCGGAAAGCAAAGGGGCGAGCGATTACGACGCGCTGGTCGACGAGCTGGTGCGCACCGGATTCATCGAGGAACGGGAACGAGCGGCCGCGGCGGCTTGACTTCCCGCCCCCTTGCGGGGCCGAGGCGCTTGCCGGAGTGGACCGCGGGCCGCGGAGGAGGTGTTCACCGCTGGCGCCAAGCGGGCGATTCGCGATGGCGGACGCTCTGTCGCCCTGGCGCCGTTGCGTGCCCCCGGATGCTGCGCTCGCGCGCGTCTACTTGCGATCGTCACCCTGGCGCGCAATCAGCGAGATGATGTTTTCCAGGTCGGGCGAGTCTTCCTTGGTCGGCGCCTGGATCGTCTTGCACTCCAGGATCTCGCAGTGCAGGTACATCTGCGCGATTTTGCGTTCGGCCTCGGCCTGGTCGCGCGCGTGCACGATCAGGTTGTCGACCGGCAGTCCGCTGCGCGTGCGGATCTTGAAGCCGAACTTCAGCATCGGGGTCGGAGCGAGCGCCATGACAGCGGATTCTAGTCTCTTGCCGTGCTCCCGACCACCCTGGCCGTGAATCGAAGCGCACTCGAGAGGCGCACAACGAAGCGCCCGGCACACCGGGAACACCAAAGTCACATCCGCGCCCGGAAACGAAGATTGAACCGGAATGGCTCGCTTGGAAGGCTTGGCCTCAGAATTGCGGCTTGAGACTGGCCCGGTAGCGCTGGAAGTTCCTCACGTAGTGCTCGGCGTTGCACAGCAGCCGCGCCACTTCCTCGTCGGTGAGCTGCCGCACGACCTTTCCAGGCATGCCCACCACCAGCGAACGGTCGGGGATCTCCTTGCCCTCTGTAATCAGGGTGTGCGCGCCGATCAGGCAGTGCTTGCCGATCCTGGCGTGATTGAGGATGGTGGCCTTGATTCCGATCAGGCTGCCCTCGCCGATGGTGCAGCCGTGCAACATCACCTGGTGGCCGACGGTGACGTTCCTTGCGATCGTGAGCTGTACCCCTTCGTCGGTATGCAGTACCGAGCCATCCTGCACGTTCGAGCCTTCGCCGATCGTGATCAGGTCGTTGTCGCCCCGGACCACGCTGTTGAACCACACGCTCGCGTTGTGCTCCAGCACCACCGAGCCGATCACGATCGCGTTGTCGGCGACCCAGTAATCGCCTTTCGTGACGAGGCGCCGTTCGCCCAGAGAGTAGATCATCGTTCGATCCAGGTCAGTGAAGTGGCCTGCCTGTCATTCTATCGAGATGTCCCGCGAGACCCGTCCTTCCAGGGCTAGAATAGGGTTCCGCAAGAGTAATCCGCGCGCCGCGCCGATGCCGGGCCGGGCAAGCGCAGGTGCCGCCGTTCATCGAGGAGGGGAGTCATGTCCGCTGTTACCGCAATCAAGGCCGCAGGGAGCACCGACATCGTGGGACTGCTCGGCAAGGAAGCCGACGCGCTGCTCGGCCACGTGTGCAAGACCATTCCGAAGGAGTCGCTGCATCTGCCCGGGCCGGACTTCGTCGATCGCGTCGTTGCCGGAAGCGACCGCAGCCCGTCCGTGATGCGGGCTTTGCAGCAGATGTTCAACCAGGGGCGGCTGGCCGGTACCGGCTATCTGTCGATCCTGCCGGTCGACCAGGGCATCGAGCACAGCGCCGGCGCGTCGTTCGCCAAGAACCCCGCGATGTTCGATCCGGAGAACATCGTGAAGCTCGCGATCGAGGGCGGTTGCAATGCGGTCGCGTCCACCCTTGGCGTGCTGGGTGCCTGCGCGCGGAAGTACGCGCACAAGATTCCGTTCCTGCTCAAGTTCAACCACAACGAGTTTCTGACGTATCCCAACAAGTACGACCAGATTTTCTTCGCCGACATCCGTCAGGCAAAGGAGATGGGTGCGGTCGCGGTGGGCGCGACGATCTACTTCGGCTCGCCCGAGTCTTCGCGCCAGATCATCGAGGTGAGCCAGGCGTTTCGCGTGGCGCACGAGCTGGGCATGGCGACGGTGTTGTGGTGCTATCTGCGCAATCCCGCGTTCAAGAAAGACAAGGACTATCACCTGGCGGCGGACTTGACCGGCCAGGCCAACCATCTCGGCGTCACCATCGAGGCCGACATCATCAAGCAGAAGCTCCCGGAGAATAACGGCGGCTACAACGTCCTCAGTAGCAAGGACAATCCGTACGGCAAGACCGACAAGCGGGTGTACAGCGAACTGACCAGCGAGCATCCGATCGACCTCACGCGCTATCAGGTGGCCAACTGCTACATGGGCCGGGCGGGTCTGATCAACTCGGGCGGTCCCTCGGGAGAGAATGACCTTGTGGAGGCGGTGCGCACCGCGGTGATCAACAAGCGCGCCGGCGGCATGGGTCTGATTTCCGGGCGCAAGGCCTTCCAGCGGCCGATGAAGGAGGGCGTGGCCCTGCTGAACGCGATTCAGGACGTCTACCTGTCCAAGGACGTGACCATTGCCTGAGGGCGATCTTCCCCAGTCGGCGAGAAGCCCCGGATTTCCGGGGCTTTTTGTTTCCGGTGCGCAAGCGTCACCCGCAGCCGCCACTGCGTCTGGCAGTCTCGTGTGCCGAGTGACAGCGAGGCTTCGCGGCTGCACGGCCGGCAGCCTGCCGCGGATGCCGGCCGGACATGGCTCGCGATCGCCGGAGAGTTGCTGCTTTGCCGCATCGATTGCGCCCCTTGACCCTCTGTTTTCACAGGCTTACGCTGGCTTCGCTCGACCAAGAGCGCAAATCAAAAGGGAGGCGGCGTTGCAGGCCCCTGTGAGCCGCCTCAACATGATGTCGATAACACTGGAGGAGGCGCCTGATGGAGTTCAACATCCTGAAGCACTTCAAGGGGATCGAAAACATCCCCAAAGACCCGTTCGATGCCGACGGAATGGGGACCGCGTTCTTCATGTCCGGGAACATGGGCCCGAAGATTTCGGAGCGCATGGACGCGCACGCCGCGAAGGCGAAAATGCCGAGACGGCAGTTCCTGAAATCGGGCCTCGCCTTCTCGGCCGCGATGGTGGCGGCCAACGAGGTCACCGGAATGAAGTTCTTCGAGGTGCCCGAGGCGGCTGCGCATGACCTCGAAGCCAACAAGGAGCTGATGGCCGCGCGCGCGGGCAGCACCGACTTCATCGTCGACGTGCACACGCACGTCTGTACGCGCCCCGAGCACTATGTGCTCGGCGTCAACACCACGGAGCGCGGCATGTGGTTCGTGGACCTGCTGGACAACCTCGGCAAGGCAATGGGGTTGCCGAACGGCACGCGGGACATGAACGTCGACAACTACGGCAAGCTGATCCTGCAGGAAAGCGATACCACGGTCGGCATCTTCAATCCCTTCGGCTTCCGCGAGGACTACGGCGGGAAGGACATGATCCCGATCGAGTATCAGGTGCAGGTACGCGAGCGCTGGCCCAACAGCACGCTGATGCTGGCCGGGGGGCTCACGCCGAATCAGGGCATGCGCGAGACGCTGGACCGGCTGCAGATGTACGTCGAGAAATACAAGATCTCGGGCCTGAAGCTCTATACCTTCGACTCGACCAAGCAGAAGGGCTGGTGGTTCGACGACGAGAAGAAGGCCTACCCGATTTGGGAAGCCTGTCGCAAGCTCGGCGTGAAGAACATCGGCTGCCACAAGGGCATTCCCTTCGGCCAGTTCTACGCGCGCTATGCACACGTGGAAGATTTCGACGCCGCCGCGGACGATTTTCTGGACCTGAACTTCATCGCCTACCACTCGGCCTGGCCGTATCACCAGGAGCTGGCGGCGCTCAAGGGCTTCAAGCCGCAGCGCAAGAATCTCTACTGCGAGATCGGCTCGACCTTCGCGGCGACGGTGACCAGCCGTCCGCTGGAGTGCGCGCACGTACTCGGCACGCTGATTCGCGACATCGGCGAAGACTATGTGCTCTGGGGAACGGATTCGCTGCTCTGGGGCAACCCGCAGTGGCAGATCGACGCGTTCCGCAACTTCCAGATCCCCGACCAGCTGGTCGAAGGCCACGGCTATCCCAAGCTCACGCCCGAGATCAAGCGCAAGATCTTTGGCGAGAACGCGGCACGCATCTGGGGCATCGACAAGAAGAAGGCCATGCAGGCGAAGGCCGAGATCAAGCGGACCGCAGTGGCCTGAGGCACCGACGGGCGGGGCGGGAGGGGACGCCGCCGGCCCGCCCGGCGCGAACACAAGAGGTAAAGCGATGCCGCTCTACGAATATGCCTGTGACAGTTGCCGGGTCATCTACCAGGCTTGGCATGGCATGAACGATCCCAAACCGGAGCGCTGCCCGCGCTGTACCGGGGGGTTGCGCCGCGTGTACAGCGCGCCGCGGGTCAGCAACGGCTACACCAGCCCGAGCCAGGCAAAGTACGCCAGGATCTCGGAGTCCGAAGAGATCGCACGAGAAGCCGAGCTGCAGAAGGTCTACCAGACGCTGTGGCTTCCCGACCAGGTCAAGCACAGCCCTTGGGACGAGCACTGAATTCGATCGTACCCCGACCTCGCGAACGGCCCCCACGAGGGGCCGTTTTTCTTGGCCCACTCGAACTGTCAATCCCCGCTTTTCTTGCGCAGACCCGCTTCTATCATAGGGTCGTCGGTCGCAGCGCGCAGAGGAGATCGCCATGAATCCAGTCCCCGAAAATTTCTCGCAAGCCCTGGCCGGCCTGATGGAAGTCGAGAAGCGCATCATCGATCTGGCCACCCGCAATCATCTCCACGGGCTGCGCTTCGAATGGAACGACGAAGCGGACTTCGGCCATATGGCCGACCCGGTCCCGGTCGTCATCTACCGATCAGACGGGAAGATGGTCGAGGCCGAGTTCTCGCTCTCGGAAATGGCCGGCTATCTCGGCGGTTCGCGCGCCGCCACCGAGGCCAAGATCGAGCACATCCTCGACGAGCTGATGTCCGACCGGCAGCCCACCGGCGAGTGACAGGCCGGTCAGGCCGCCGGGAGCCGCGCGGCGAAGCGCGGATAGGTTTCCGCGATTTCCTTGCGAATGATGCCGCGGATGGCGCGGAGCGTTTCGGCATCGGGTGCCGAAGTCGTCGCGACCGGGGATGCGCAATCGAACTCGAAACCGGTGTTGTCGCGAACTTCTTCCAGGGTGTGGCCCGGATGCACGCTCTGCAGCCGGAAGCGTCGGCGGGCGCGATCGAAAGAGAACAGCGCCAGGCTGGTAAGCAGAGCGCAGGGCCCGCCCGGACGGTACACACCGGCTTCGCTCACCCCCGGCGCGCTGATGAAATCGACCTTGGGCACCAGGACGCGCCGGGTGTGCTCCTCGCGAAACAGGATGACGCGCGGCACCACGTAATACAGATAAGCGGAACCGAAAGAGCCGGGCCAGCGCACCACACTGGCGGGATATCCTCCTGTACCCACCAGGTTGATGCTGCCCTGGCCATCGATCTGGCCGCCGCCCAGGAAGAACGCATCGATGCGGCCTTGCGCCGCGAGATCGAACAGCTCGACGCCGCCGTTGGTGAAGGCGTTGTGCCTGAGCGAGCCCAGGATCGACACGTGCAGCGCGCCCCTCGAGTGCAGCCGTGCGAGCAGCGCTCCCGCGCCTGGGATCGGAGAGGATGCGCCCACGGCGACGTGGCGGCAGCCTTCCAGCAACCGCGCCACGATCGCGATCAGGAGCTCGGTGAGGGTAGGGCTCACGCCACGGCCCGCGCCTGTCCCATCCACTCGTCCAGGAAGCGCTCGAATCCGTCCCTGGTACGGGACAGATCGACATAACGCGCCAGCGCTGCGTCGTCGTCCGGGTAGAGATCCCACAGCCCCAGCGGCCAGGCACCGCGCCGGGCTTCCGCGAGGCCCGAAACATAGATCGCCGGCAGCACACTGCCCGCGCGCGCGGCGTCTTCCAGCAGGTTGTCGTTCGTGATCTGCTCCACGCTCACCAGCGTGCACCGCGCGGCGTGCGCCATCGTCATCAACTCGCGCTGGCGTGCCACGAACACGTTGCCGAAACGGTCGCCCAGCGGCGCGTGAAACAGGGCGAAGTCCGGACGCAGCGCGGGCAATACCACGATCGGGTCGCCCGTCGAGAACGGGTTGTCGATGACCTTCCAGTCTGCGCGATGCGCGAGCACATCGCTGCCGATCAGCCCGCGCAACGGCATGAACGGCAGCCCTTTCTCACCGGCCTGCAGCGCGGCGTAGATGGCCGGGCAGGTTGCGTCCTTGATCCGGATCGCCCCGCTGCGCACGGCCTCGATGAACCGTGGCGCCGCGCCGAACTCGCCCAGTGTGATCGCGGAGGTCTCCAGCGTGCGCACCGCGCCGGCGCCGATCAGGATGTCCGCCTGAATGCCGCCGGTCGGCACGCACAGCAGGTGAAGATCGCGAACGCGGCGACGCACCAGTTCGCGGGTCGCGGCCATCGCCACGCCGGAGCCGTCCTTGGGAACGGCGAGCAGCGCACCATCCGGAATACGGGCGACCAGCGCTTCCAGAGACACAATCGGGTTGCGGGTCATGCCATCACGCTAGCAAATGCTCTCTGTCTGCGCAACGGCGCGGAAGAACCCGTAGCCGCGCAGGACGCGCCGGACAAGGGCGAAGAGCGAAAGAGCGATAGCGAACCACGGTTAGCGTCCAGGGAGATTTGTCTTGCGGCTGGCGCTGGCCACCCGATCTGTGCCGTGTCCCCCGTTGCCTCGCGGGTCATAATCTGGGTACTCGAGAAAGGGGAATGACGATGGCTGACCTGGACGCGGTGAAAGCGCAGCAGCAGAAGACCTGGGCGAGCGGAGACTTCGCGATGATCGCCTGGAATACGGTCTTTCCCGGCGAGCTGCTGTGCGAAGCGGCGGAGCTGCGCGCCGGCCAGAGGGTTCTGGACGTGGCGACCGGCAGCGGCAACGTGGCGCTGTCCGCGGCGCGGCGCCATTGCGAGGCCGTCGGCGTGGACTACGTGCCCGCACTGATCGAGCGCGCGCGTGAGCGCGCGGCGGCTGAACGGCTGCCCGCGCGTTTCGACGTCGGCGACTGCGAGCAGCTGCCGTACCCGGATGAATCGTTCGATGTCGTGCTGTCGCTGTACGGCGCGATGTTCGCGCCGCGCCAGGAGAAGGCGGCCGACGAGCTGCTGCGCGTGTGCCGGCGGGGCGGCCGCATCGGCATGGGCAACTGGACGCCCGATGGATTCTGGGGCCAGGCCTTCGCGCTGATGGCCAAGTACCTGCCTCCTGCGGCCGGCGTGCGGGCTGCGCCCGAATGGGGGACGCAGGCCCGGCTGGAGGAACTGTTCGCCGGGCGCATATCCTCCATGAAGATCGTACGGCGCAGTGCGCTGTTCCGCTATCGCGACAGCCGCCACTGGATCGACGTTTTCAGCCGCCATTTCGGGCCGATCATCCGCGTGCAAGAAGCACTCGATGGCGCGCGCCGCGCGCAATTCCTGGCAGAACTCCGCGACATGCTCGAGCGTTTCAATCGCTCCGCCGACGATACGCTCGTGGTGTCTGCAGACTACCTCGAAGTGGTGATGCTCAAGCGCTGAGCCGGGCGTCGCCGCCCCTTCTCCATGGTCGAGTTACCATTGGGTTGCCGGCGATATGCCGGAGCCCACCCCGGAGGATCGTCACAGTGGACATTCGCGATGGTTTGGTCGGAGCGATCGGCAACACGCCGCTGATCCGGCTGCGCAGAGTCTCCGAGCTGACCGGGTGCACCATCCTTGGCAAGGCGGAATTCCTGAATCCGGGGGGCTCGGTGAAAGACCGCGCCGCGCTCTATATGGTGCTCGACGCGGAGCAGCGCGGCGAGCTTCGTCCGGGTGGCGTCATCGTCGAGGGCACTGCCGGCAACACGGGAATCGGCCTTGCCCTGGTGGGCAACGCGCGCGGTTATCGCACGATCATCGTCATTCCGGATACCCAGAGCCAGGAGAAGAAGGACATGCTGCGGCTGTGCGGAGCGCAGCTGCGCGAAGTTCCGGCGGTGCCGTATTCCGACCCGAACAACTATGTGCACGTCGCGCAGCGGCTGGCGCAGGAACTCGCGAAGTCGGAGCCCAAGGGCGTACTCTACGCCAATCAGTGGGACAACGTGTCCAACCGCGACGGGCACTACCGGTCCACCGGCCCGGAGATCTGGAACCAGACCGACGGTCGCGTCGACGCCTTCGTTTGCGCGATCGGTACCGGCGGTACGCTGGCCGGCGTGGGCCGCTACCTGAAGGAGAAAAGGCGCGACGTGGTGATCGCCGCCGCCGATCCGATGGGCGCATCGATGTACCACTGGTTCAAGCATGGCGAACTGAAAAGGGAGGGCAGCTCCATCGTCGAAGGCATCGGTCAGGGACGGGTGACGAAGAACATCGAGGACGCGCCGGTGGACGACGCCTACCAGATTCCCGACGCGGAAGCGCTCGAGATCCTGTTCGACCTGCTCGCGCACGAGGGCCTGTGCCTGGGCGGGTCGAGCGGGATCAACGTCGCGGGCGCGATCCGTCTGGCCAAGGACCTCGGACCCGGACACACCGTCGTCACCGTGCTGTGCGATCCGGGCACCCGCTATCTGTCCAAGCTGTATAACCCGTCGTTCCTGCGCGAAAAGGGTCTGCCGGTGCCCGGGTGGCTCGAGCGCTGACCGGGCGCGAAAGGTTAGGGTCTGCATGACTTCCAGGCTGTTCACTCCGCTTGCGCTGCGCGCCGTCGAACTCTCCAACCGCATCGTGGTGTCGCCGATGTGCCAGTACATGGCCGAAGACGGTTCCGCCAACGACTGGCATCTCATGCACCTCGGCCAGTTCGCGATGGGCGCCGCGGCCCTGGTGATGACCGAGGCGACGCACGTGTCCCGGGCGGGGCGCATTTCCCACCGCTGCCTGGGCTTGTACCGCGATGACAACGAAGTCCAGCTCAAGCGCGTCGTCGATTTCTGCCGGCGCTATGGCGTCGCCAGGCTGGGCATCCAGCTGGCGCATGCCGGGCGCAAAGGCTCGGCACACACGCCCGCCGAGGGCGGAAAGCCGCTGCGTCCGGAGGAAGACGCGTGGACCACGCTCGCTCCCTCCGCACTGCCCTTCGGCCCTGGCTGGCACGTGCCGGAGGCACTCACGCGGGACGGGCTGCGCGAAGTGAAGCGGCAATTCGTGGACGCCGCACGGCGGGCCGCACGCATCGGTTTCGACGTGGCCGAGCTGCACGCGGGACACGGTTACCTGCTGCATGAGTTCCTCTCGCCGATCTCCAACCACCGCGACGACGAATACGGCGGCTCCACCGCCGGCCGCATCCGTTTTCCTCTGGAGGTCTTCGAGGCGGTGCGCGGGCTCTGGCCGCAGGACCGTCCGCTGGGAGTGCGCGTCTCGGCGACCGACTGGATCGAAGGCGGCTGGACGCCGGAGGAGACGGTGATATTCGCGCGCGAGCTCAAGGCGCTGGGCTGCGATTTCCTCGACGTGACTTCGGGCCAGCTCGATCCGCGCCAGCAGATTGCGTTCGCGCCCGGCTACAACGTGCCGTTCGCCGAACGGGTCAGAAAGGAGACCGGCATGACGGTGATGGCCGTGGGCATGATCACCCGCCCGAAACAGGCCGAGGAGATCGTATCGGGCGGCAGAGCCGATCTGGTAGCGATCGCTCGCGGCATGATGGACGACCCGCGCTGGGCATGGCATGCCGCGCGCGAGCTGGGCGCCGAGACCGCCTACGCGCCCAACTACATGCGCTGCCACCCTTCCGTCTGGAAACCCTGAGTCTGAACCACGGAAGACACGGTGTGCTCCGTGATTCGGCTTTCGATCCTCGGATGATCCGGCCTTGCGAAGACTCCGACTTCGAGGCGATCTACCAGATCGTCAACGACGCCGCGCAGGCCTACGAGGGCGTGATTCCCGCCGACTGCTGGAGGACGCCTTACATGCTGCGCGCCGACCTGCGACACGAGATCGATACCGGCGTGAATTTCTGGGGTTGGGAGGACAACGGTGCACTCTCGGGAGTGATGGGCATTCAGCCGGTCCTGGACGTGATGCTGATCCGTCACGCCTACGTGCGCAGTGCGCTCCGTGGTCGCGGCATCGGCGGGAAGCTCTTGCGCCATCTCGTCCAGCTCGGACAGCGGCCCTTGCTGGTGGGAACCTGGGCCGCCGCGAGCTGGGCCATCCGGTTCTACGAAAAGCACGGGTTTCGCCTGGTCTTGCCCGAAGAGAAGGACCGGCTGCTCAGGAAATACTGGTCGATTTCCGAACGGCAAATCGAGACTTCCGTAGTTCTCGTGCGCTGAGGATTTGGGTTGCCCTGTTCCGGCGACCCGGTGAGCGGCGGGCCCGGACGAAAGGCGCTGTCTCCGGCCGGGCGAGCCACGGGATCATCGCGCCCTGCTCAGCGCTTCCTGGGATCGTCCGACGGATCCACGAAGGTCGTGCCGGTCGGGCCCACGGCGGTGCACGCGGCTACGACTGCTTCGTCGCGCGTCTGCGCGAAGTGATTCATCCCGGCAGGCTCGGTGTAGTGGCTGCCCGGAGGCAATACGGTGAGTTGCGACTCGTCGTGCACTGCACCGTAGGCGAAATACCACGTACCGGACAACACGAGGCAGGACCGCTCGTCCGGATGGGAGTGCGGCGGAATCTTTGTGTGCGGCGGCAGCCGCACCATCATCGTGTAGAGCCCCGGCGCCCGCGCGTCGCCGGCGATGACCACCGTCTGCAGTCCGCGCTGCATCGCGGTGCCTTCCTGGACGGCGGACTCCGCCGGCCAGGGAATTCGATCGGCGGGCGTCATTTGCGCGCGCAGTCCTCCGGCCGAAGCGGGCGATGGACCCGAAAGTCCCGCAGCGGCTGCACAAACCGCTGTGGCCAGCGTGAAACGAACGATGGTTCCCTTCATGGTTGCCTCCCCCCGGCGTCGACGTCGAACGCCCTTAGAATGCTCACCGACTTCTGAACGCGCTACTCTTACACGATATGCGAGAAACCGCTTCCGTCAAGCTCGATCCGCCCGCCGCACAATCGATCATCGACCGCAAGTGGGACGAAGACATCGTCATCCGCCTGATCGACTACATCCGCATTCCGTGCAAGTCGCCGCACTTCGATCCGGACTGGAGGAAACACGGGCACATCGAAACGGCGGCGCAGCTCGCGCTCGAATGGTGCAGGAATCAGCCGATCGCGAAGATGCAGGTCGAGATCGTGCGGCTGGAGGACCGCACTCCGGTGCTGTTCTTCGAGATCGCAGGAAGCGCGCCGGGCACCGTCCTGATGTACGGTCACCTGGACAAGCAGCCGGAGATGGTCGGCTGGCGCGACGGATTCGGGCCGTGGATTCCGGTCATTCACGATGGCAGGCTCTACGGCCGCGGGAGCGCCGACGACGGCTACGCGGTATTCGCTTCGCTTGCGGCGATCGAAGCGCTGCAGCGGCTGGGTCGGGCGCATGCCCGTATCGTGGGCATCATCGAATGCTGCGAGGAGAGCGGCAGTCATGACCTGCCGGCGTATCTGGATGCGCTGGCCGAGCGCATCGGCAGGCCGGATCTGGTGATCGGCCTGGATTCCGGTTGCGGCAACTACGATCAGCTCTGGGTGACCACCTCGCTGCGCGGGATCGCCGCGGGCACGCTCACCGTGGAGGTGCTCACCGAGGGCGTGCACTCGGGAGACGCCAGCGGAATCGTGCCCTCGTCGTTGCGCATCGCCCGGCAGCTCCTCGACCGGCTGGAGGACTCGAGCACCGGCCGCATTCTTCCGCAGGCGTTCCACTGCGACATTCCCGCCGAACGGATCGAGCAGGCCCGGGTCGCGGGGAGAATCCTCGGCGAATCGGTCTGGAAGAAGTTTCCCTTCGCCGGAAGCACCCGACCGATGGCGCGCGAACCGGCCGAGGCGATCCTGAACCGCACCTGGCGGCCGTTCCTGTCGGTGGTCGGTGCGGACTTTATTCCGCCGATCAAGGACGCCGGCAATGTCCTGCGGCCGAAGACCGCACTGAAACTCTCGTTGCGCATTCCGCCGCTCACCGACGGTCAGCGCGCCACCGAGGATCTCAAGCGCATTCTCGAAACGGATCCTCCGGAAGGCGCGCTCGTGCGCTTCGAGCCCGACCAGGGCGCGACCGGCTGGAATGCGCCGGCCAGCGCGCCTTGGCTCGGATCGGCGGCCGATGCCGCGTCCAGGGCGTTCTACGGCAGGCCCGCGGCCATGATGGGCGAAGGCGGCACGATTCCCTTCATGGCCATGCTCGGCCGTCGGTTTCCCGACGCGCAGTTCCTCATTACCGGAGTGCTCGGCCCGCACTCCAATGCACACGGGCCGAACGAGTTCCTGCACCTGGGTTACGCCAAGAAGCTCACGGCCTGCGTGGCGCAGGTGATCGCCGCGCACGCGCAGCGTTCGGAAATCTGAAGAAGCCGACGCAACGCTCGACGACCGGAGGAGCGTACGCCGCGATCGACAATCACGAGGTGCTCATCAGGAAAAGGACCATGCGCCCGCCAAAGTGCGCTTATCCGCCGATCGCCGCGGCATCGCGCAGGAACTGCGCGCACAACTCGGTGAGCGCTGCCCCCCGACGCTCGCAGTACGGATGGCCGCCGGGCCCGCCGGTCCAGGCATGGCCCAAGTCTTTGACTTCGATGCGGCGCAGCCATAGTTTGCCGCCGGTGCGAAAGTCGGTGACGGCCAAGCCCCTGGACGCCGCAACCGCATCGCCTGCTTGCGCGCGAATTCCTGCGCGACGCAGCGATTCCAGTGCCTGCGCCAGAAGCTGCTCGGCGCAGCGCGGATGGACCACCGGGTCGTCCAGGCCGTGGATGATGGCCAGCGGTGCGCATGCCCGGTGCACTGCACCGAGCGCGAGCAGTGGACCGAACGTCAGGCCGCGCCGCAGAACGCTCTGCGGACTCTGCATGCCGTGGGTACCCAGCAGCGGCGGGGCCGCCACTGTGACCACCGCGCGAAAGCGATCCGGGCGGTGAAAGGCCAGCAGCGCCGCCAATGCGCCGCCGGCGGAAAGGCCGACCGCCGCAACCGCGTCGGGGTCCACGTGCACGCGTGCAGCCACGTCGTCGAGCATCGCCGTGACGACCTCCAGCTCGCCCTGACCGCGCTGGGCCCACGGGTGAAACCAGTTCCAGCAGCGGAACACGTTCGCCAGTCGCCGTTGATCCGGACAGAGCAGGCGCATACGCGCCTTGTCGGCCAATCGCGTCCAGCCCGCCGCATGGGCGAATCCCAGCGCGCGCTGCTTGCAGCCATGGAGCACCACGATCAGCGGGGCGCTCTCGCCGTCGGCCAGCCCTGCAGGCACATACAGGCCGTAGTTCCAGGCGCGGACCGATAGCTGGCCGAGATGGAACCGAACGCCCGGCACTTCGACCCGGCCGCGCCGCCACTGCCTGCGCCATAGCCCGAGCCGCACCAGCACCCAGGTGTGCAGGCGGTTCAGCGTGCTCATCATGACCTGAACCTAGCACATGATCTTCGTGGCGGTATCGAGTCTGCGCTCCCGACAAAGTTGACATCTGGTTAGCAAATACGAATAATTCGCATTACTGTTAAGCAAATAACCGGAGGAGCCCCGCTGCTTTCCCAACGCGGTCGCGCTGGCGACTCGCGCTGCACGCCGCACCGCACGGGCATCGAACGATGGGTTTCGTGCACAACTGGCCGTTTCCACACTCCGGGCCTGCATTTGCGCTGGTCGCGGGTGCGCATGTGGTCATCGCGATGATGCTGGTTCACTCGCTCGGCGGGTCACGGCCGGTCGCCCAGGCAGCGTTGATGGTGCACCTCATCCAGCCGGAGCGACAGATCGCACAACGCGCGCAAGCCGCGCATCCTCCGCCGGCGCGGCCTCGCATCGAGCCGTACGGGCCGCCTGAGCCGCTTGCGCGATCCGACGTGCCCGTGCGCGATTCCGGGCCGGCTGGCGACGTTCGCCTCGGGCCGCCCGCGATCGGGCCGGTTGCCGTTCGGACGACACCGCCGGAGCCAATTCGAGAGGTCGCTGAGCAGCCGCTCGCGTTCCCGACCGAACCGCCCGTGCCGCCGCAGGCCGCGGCACCGGTACAGCCGCTGGCGGCGATCGAGGAACCGTCCGCGCCGCGCCACGACCTCGCGCCCGTGCGAGCCGGCACGAACCCCCCCGCGCCGTCCGTGCGTTCGATGGGCATGCCGGCGGTACCGGCATTGCCCGAGCCCTCACTGGACATCGCAGCGCCCGAAGCGCCGCAAGCCCCGTCTGCACCGGCGCTGCGTGCTGCGAGCGAGATTCGCTTCGAACCCGCGCGCGCCACCGCGAATCCGGAAGCCCTGTCGCCGAGCTTGCCGGCTATTCCCGCGCCGTCCGTTGTCGCGCCGCCTTCTTCGCCGCTGCCGCCGCAAGCGGCGTCTGCGCCAGACATCGAGTTCACGCCCGAACTGGTGCGGGCGAACTATCTTCGCAATCCCAAGCCGGTCTACCCGTCCCTGTCGAGGCACCTTGGCGAGCAGGGCACGGTCCTGCTGCGCGTGTTGGTCACTGCGCGCGGCGAGCCGGTGCAGGTGCAGCTCAAGAGCTCTTCTGGCTATTCGCGTCTGGACCGCGCCGCGCTCGACGCCGTGAGGCGATGGCTGTTCGTTCCAGCAAAACGCGGCGACGACATCGTGGACGCCTGGGTCATCGTGCCCATCGAGTTCTCCATCAAAAATTGACTTCATGCCGCAACAGCATCTCTACGGGTTCGCATCCCTTCTCTCCCAGGCCGACGCAGTGGGCGTGGCGGTGCTCGCCATACTGCTCCTGATGTCGATCGCGAGCTGGTACTTCATCTTGCTGAAGGCGATGCTGAACGCGCGCATGAAGCGCCGCGCGTGCGGCTTCCTCAAGCACTTCTGGAGCGCGCCGTCCCTGGAATCGGTCACCACTCGGCTGTCGCAACGCCCGCCGCAGGACCCGTTCGCGCGCCTTGCCGCCGCCGGGCTCGAGGCGATGGGGCACTTCCGCAGATCGGCCCCTGTCGGACTTATCGAAGGCGGCGGACAGGGCGAGTTCGTCACCCGCGCGATCCGGCGCGCCATCACGCGCGAGATGGCGGCGCTCGAGTCGGGACTCACCGTGCTTGCATCGGTGGGCAGCACCGCACCCTTCGTCGGTCTGTTCGGCACGGTCTGGGGCATCTACCACGCCCTGATCGCGATCGGCACGAGCGGCACGGCCTCGCTCGACGCCGTGGCCGGTCCGGTGGGCGAAGCGCTGATCATGACGGCGGCCGGACTCGCGGTCGCGATCCCCGCGGTACTGGCGTACAACTTCTTTGTGAGAGGAAACCGCGTAGTGCTGGCCGAACTGGACGGATTCGCGCACGATCTGCACGCGTTTCTCACCACCGGGTCCAAGCTAGACAGCGGCGCACGCGGCGCGCCGCCCGCCGGGCGGGCCGAACCGGCCGAAGCGAGGGTGGCCTGATGGCTTTCGGCGGATTCAGCGACAGCGATTCGGGCCGGCCGATGGCGGAGATCAACATGATTCCGCTCATCGACGTCATGCTGGTGCTGCTGATCATCTTCATCGTCACCACGCCGCTGCTCACGCACTCGATCCGCATCGATCTGCCCGAGGCGAGTACGCGAGTCAATGTCGAAAAGCCCGAAACGGTGACACTGTCCATCGACTCGGACGGGCAATTGTTCTGGAACGACGCGCCGATCACGCGGGATGCCATGCATGCCAGGCTCACAGAGGCGGCCCGGCAGGATCCGCAGCCGGAGCTGCATCTGCGCGCCGACAAGACCACGCAGTACCAGCGATTGGCCGAAGTGATGGCCGCGGCGCAGACCGCCGGCCTTGCGAAGATCGGATTCATCACGGAGCCGGTGGGCAGATGAACGACAGGCCGCAATCCGCGGCGTCGCCGGGCGATCGCGGCGCGA